>JABEUW010000093.1 GCA_013043945.1 Vulcanimicrobiota bacterium
ATCGAGTTTGTCGGCGTTCTTGATGACCGGCACGACGAGGAAACGCGTGCCGTCCTTGCGTTCGCTATCGACGGCGAGCCCGAGGTGGACGCCGGGCTCCACGCGCGTCGGCTTCCCGTTCTCGCTGCGGAAACTGTAGGTAACGAACGGCATCTCGCTCGCGGCTTGCACGATCGCAAATGCGATGAGATGCGTGAACGAGATTTTCTCGTTGCGCTTCGCCGCTTTGATCGCCGCGTTGAGTTCGCGACGGCGCGCGTCGAGAACGTCGACGCCGAGTGTGCGGAACGAGGTCGCGGTGGGAATGCTGAGGCTCTGCTCCATGTAGCCGACGAGCGCGGCGGCGGGGCCTTGCAGCGGCGTGCGTTTCACGTCGGCTCCGAGCGGGGGTTGCGGCGCGCCCTTGCTCGCCGATGCAGCGCGCGCGCTGCCGTTGCCGACCGCTGCAGCGACGTCGCCGCGCAAAACCATGCCGTCGGGGCCGGTGCCGCGAACGGCAGTGAGATCGAGTTCGAGTTTGCGCGCGACGCGCTGCGCTTGATGCGAAGCAGCGAGCGGGCCGCTGCGCGCGGGCGCAGTAACGGGTGCGGCGCTCGCCGCGGGTTTTGCGGCAGGCGCGGATTTCGCGGGGGCTGACGATACGGCGGCGTTCTCGTCAAGGCGCATCAGCACCGCGCCGACGGCGAGCGTTTGTCCCTCGGCAACGAGGATCTCGGTGATGACGCCAGCGGCCGGAGCGGGAACCTCGACGTCGACTTTATCGGTCGTTACATCGACGAGCGGATCGCCTGCGGCGACGGCATCGCCAACTTTCACGCGCACTTCGACGACAGAGCCCTCGGTCACCGATTCGCCCATCTCGGGCAAAGTGACGTCGACGATCTTCGGCGGCCCCGCGGGGGCAGCAGGAGCGGCGGCCGCCTTTGCGGCGCCGTTCGTCGCGCCGTTGCCGGCGGCGGCGCTCGCGGAGGTATCGATCTCGGCGAGCAGCGCGCCGACGGCGATGCTCTGCCCCTCGTCGCCGTGCAGGCTCGTGATCACGCCGGAGGCAGGGGCGGGCACCTCGACATCCACCTTGTCGGTGGTGACGTCCACGAGCGGTTCGCCCTCGGCGATAAAATCGCCGACGCGCTTGCGCCACTCGACGATCGAACCCTCGGCGACCGACTCGCCCATCTCCGGGAGGGTCACCTGCACCAAGGTGTCAGCCACGTTGTCGATTCTCCGTCTTTCCTGCGTATTGAAGCTATGAACCGTGGTTATACGGGCCCGCGTCGCGCGAACCCCTCGATTCTAACCCGGAGCCACGAGGAAACCTACGACCCAAGCCACGGGGCCCGCCGGGGACGGGCGCTCGCCCCGGAATTAGCGGTCGGCCGAACGTCGCCCGGCGAGCCCTCGAAGGCGCGCATCAGAAGCCTGCAACAATCTAATCATGTTTGACTATTTTCCGGCTCGGGGGTCTCGGAGACAATAGGCGCACGTACCCCCATCGAAAGGAGTTCTTATGAAACACCTCGCGATCGCCGCTATCTTCGGAATGGCACTCTTCTTGGGTGCAACGAGTTCTGCAAAGGCCTGCGGCACCTCGGCCGGGCCCGTGTGGCACAATCAAGACGGATCGACGACCCAGTGCTTCCACAATAGCTGCAATGGATCGACGACGTGCGTGACCTGCTGCCTTCATGTGATCCGGCTGTAAGGACCAAATGCAATCGATAGGACATCCCACGAAGGCTTCTTATCGTGCGTTGGCGGCGATCCTTGCGATCGCCGCCCCGCTCGTTTTGACGCCCCTTTTTGCCGGAGCCGCGACTGCCTCACTGTTCCCGAAGGCACCCGTCGGCGAAAAAATTCGCTATACGGTCGTGGTAACGACGTCGGCGTTCGGCGCGCCACATCAAGATCGCAATTACGACTCCTTCACCGTACTCGCCGCGTCGCCGGGGAAACTGATGCTCCGACATCATTCCGTCGATGGATCCTTGCGATACACCACCCACATTTCGTTTGGCAGTGACGGCATCTTCCGGCGCGGATCCGCCTCATCGCACACCCTGCTGCCGTTTCTTGCCGCTCGCGTCTACGTCGGTCCGCATCCAGCCGCGCTCGAACCGCACGCGTCCTGGACGTTCGACGAACCGTCGATATCGATATTCGATCAACCGGGGCCTCGCCGTTTTCAGGTCGATCGCATCGACGGCCCGTTGGTTTATGCCACGCTCACGGGCAGCGGGGAAGGCTTGCTCGGCTCGGTCACGGGACGGCCCACCATCACGCTGAGCGGGCAAAAAGCAATCGAAAAAGATCGCTTTCGCGCAAACCTTGAGTTTCGCAATGGCATATTGGTCCACATGCACTTAAAACTTCTTACGTTCCAACAACAACCGAGCGGAAAGATGAACAGCTATATTCTTTCCGAGACTGCAACCGCCGCCTTCTCGAAGGTGGCCATCTAACTCGCGTGTCTCGAACCGCTTGCTTGGCCGCGCTCTTAACAATCGGACTGCTGTTGCTTCCCGATTGCGCGAAGGCAATCGGAGATCGTGCGCCCCGGCACGTAGCCATTGTCATCGTCGTACGCGATGCGCGCACGCACGAGGCATTAGCCGGAGCGCGCGTTTTCCTCTCCGAGTTCGATAACCCGACGTACCATCGCGTTAAAATAACCGGGGCGAACGGAATCGCGCGCTTCACGAGGTTTCCTTACGATTTTTTGACCGTTCGTGCGAGCAAAGCCGGATATATCGCGCAGCATGCCGTTCTACGCGTTCGCGTCGGAGAGCAGGGTGCCGACGTTGCCTTCGTTCTTCGGCCATTGCACCTGAAGACGATCGCTCGCGTCGTCAGCCGCCCATCGATCCGCTACCGTTACTTCAGCCAAAACTCGAAATTCGCACCGCTCTTTCGCGATCTCATCGCGCAAATGAACGCACTCGGAGGAGCGAATATCGTCCTCTCGTCTGCCGGAACATTGAACGGCATCTCGCTCGAAGGAATGGACCCTTCGATGACCTCAACGAGTTTCGACGGAGTTGAGGTACAGAGCGCCGATGCCCTGAACTCGATCGATGTCGACGCGCTGCAACGTGCGAGCGTCGATCTCAACTCCGCATCCGCCAAACTTTACAGCCTTTCCCCATCGCCGGTGCTCGACGATAACGATCGTTCGCGCGTCGGCGGGATCGGCGATACCGACCTGCAACTCGAGCGGCGCGACACCATCGGGAAGGTCGGCTTCGCGGTCGAGGGTGCATTGCGAACCGCGCGCAGCGCGCTCGACGGGGAGACCTACACGGATACCAGCGGCTTTACCTACAAGCATACCGGGGGCTTCGTCGGCGGGCTGGGGGCAATTGCTGCGACCTGGAATCTCGGCGGCGGATCGCTGCTGACCGCGAAATATTTACGCCACCTCAGCACAACCGCACCGCTTTCGATCTTCGAGAGCGGCTCCATACCGCAGGGCTACGGGCCATTTCCGGTCTCGATGATGGATGGCGGCAGCATTGGCGAACTCACCCTTAGTCGACAAGTCGGCGCATGGAGCGGATGGGTGACGCTCAGCGATTTTTCGACGCACGGGTATGGCAATTTCAGTAACGCATACGTCGCCGGTGCCCCGGCTCCTAGCCTCTCCACCACGCTCTCGAACGAAAGCGATCTCTCGCTTTTCGCAACGCACGTACTCGAACACGGGCAGACCATCAATATAAACGCCGGAGCATCGAGCTCGCACGCGTCCGACCGCGAGACGTTTGCATCGGCGGTTTCCCAGACCGCTCTCGATGCAAATCGCTCCTATCTCATGTTCGATTATAACCGGTACTTCGGCGATCGAAACGCCCTGTTCTATCAATTGGACGCTTCGGTAAATCACGACGGCATCACCGGAGAGAGCGCGCCAAGCCTCAGCGCGTTCCTGAAGCACGATCTCCCGCATAATGCCACGCTCTTTGTCTCGGCTGGTGTGGGCAGTAATCTGGCGCTGATTCCGAATCCCGGGAACTTCGCGCTTCCCAACCAAGTCGAATACGACTGCAGCACGCAGACGGCGATCGCAACGGCTCCCAACGATCTGCCGGACGTGCCGCACGGTTATCAAGGGCGCTTCGGCGGCACGCTACGGCTTGGCGCCTATACGCTCTCCGCTCAGGCGTACGATCGCCGATATACCGGCGTCACGCTTTCGCAAGCGCTCGTTCCTGCCTCGCTCGAACCGGTAGGCTTCGCACCATCGAACGTCCTCAACGGTATCGTCACCGGTTTTTCGACCTTTGGAGGCTGCGGCGCACCGAAAGATCCGACCATTTATTTTCAGCACGACGTATCCGGTGCGACGGTCGACTACCGCGGAATCGAACTCGCCGGGGGCGGCCACGTCGGATCGCGTACGCTCTTCCAAGTGCTGATCGACGAACATCGTTCGCGCCTGCTCGACAACAGCCCGCTCTTACAAGGCGCGCTCTCGAGCTATATTCCAGGTTCGGAAATTCCGGCGACCCCCGCCTTTACGGGGTCGGCGAGCATCGCGTATGCCTTGAACCGACGGACGCGCCTGCTGCTCAACGATACCTATACCGGAATAAACAACCAACAACACCTTCCGGCATACCATCTCTTGACCGCCGGAATCGTCGGGAAACTCAGCCGCCACCTTTCCTATACGGTGGTTGCGACCAATATCGGGCACGCCTTTACGGGAGCCTTCATATCCAATCGCTACGCGATCGGGATTCCAACCATTGGCGGCACGCCGTTCGTTCCATTGGCCGCACCGCTGACGATCCCGCAGCTCTACGTTGCGCTTCACTTCCGCGACGTACACCTTCCGACGTTCTAAGAGATCCGCACCTCCGTCGAGCGCCCTTCCGACGGCGACGACACGCTCCGGTTTGGTTCGATGCGATATTATAGGACGATGGAACTGCTGCGCTTCGAGGATCTCGAGTGTCGCTACGGGGCGCGCGACGTGTTCGCGGGGCTCGGCGGCGTGCTGCGCGACGGCGAACGGATCGCCCTGGTCGGCCCGAACGGCGCCGGAAAATCATCGCTGCTGCGCCTGCTCGCCGGCGTCGATGCACCCAACGGCGGCCGTATCGTGCGCGCCAGGGATGCGCGTATGGGCTACCTCGCGCAATCGGTCGCCGACGAAACCGAGGCGACGTTGCAAGAGCTCGTCGACGCCGCGCTCGCCCGCGTCGCCGACGACGAATACGACCGCAAGCATAAACTGCTTCGCACGATGCTCGCCGCGTTCGGTTTCTCCCCCGAAGAATACGCGCGGCCGCTGCGCGAGTTCTCCGGCGGACAACGCTCGAAAGGCGCGCTCGCGCATCTCCTCATCGACGAGCCCGATTACCTGATTCTCGACGAACCGACCAACCATCTCGATATCGGCACCGTGCGATGGCTTGAAAACACGATCGCCGCCGATAAACGCGCCTACCTGATCGTGTCGCACGATCGCTATTTTATCGACCGCGTAGCGACCCAGATTTGGGAGCTCGATCGCGGCAGGCTCTACGTCTATCCGCCGTCGTCGCGTGCCTATACGGCGTTTCTCGAAGCGCGCGACGTGCGCCGCGAGAACGAACGCCGCGCCTACGAAACCTATATTGCCGAGCGCGATAAGCGGCGCGCGACGATCGCCGGATTGCGCGCCACGCACACTTCCTCGGATTACAAACAAGTGCGTAGCCGCGAACGCCAACTCGCACGCACCGAAGCGGCCCTGGTTGCGCCGGAGCCCCCGCCCGAGGTCGCGCGGATCAACGTTGCGCTCGCAGCGCACCGCCGCGTCACCGGCGGCTTTGCCTTCGAACTCGCCGGTCTTACGAAAGGCTATGCCGCGCCACTCTTCACGGGGCTCGCAATCGAGGTACAGCAGGGCGAACGTATCGCCATCGTCGGGCCCAACGGCGCAGGCAAATCGACCTTGCTCTCCATTCTTGCCGGCGAACGCACGCCCGATGCGGGGACGGTGCGTTACAACCCCGCGGCGCGCGTCGCCTACTTCGCGCAGAACGCGCAAGAGCAGCTCGATCCCGACGCGAGCGCGATCGACGCGGTACTCTCGGCGGGTAACGTTCCGCCGGAGCGCGCACGCGGATTGCTCGGGCGCATCGGCATCTCCGGCGAGATGCAAGAGCGCCCGGTGCGCTCGTTCTCCGGCGGAGAACGGCGACGCATTATGCTCGCGCGCTTGATGGCCCAGAACGCCGACGTGCTTCTGCTCGACGAACCGACGAACGATCTCGACATAGCCAGCCGCGAAGCGCTCGAATCGGTTCTCGACGAATATCCGGGAACGCTGGTCGTCGTCTCGCACGACCGCTATCTGCTCGCGCGCCTCGCCGAACGCGTGCTCTGGATTGAGGATGGGCAGTGGGGCGTCCTCGAAGGCTACGACGCCTACGAACGTTTCGTGCGCGAACGCGAAGATCGCCCGCCGACGACTGCGACCGAGGCGGAACGCCCGAAGGCGACGCGCCTGACGCCGCTCAAAGTACGCTCGAAGCTCATGACGCAGATCGCAACGGCCGAACGCGAGATCGAATCGCTTGAGGCGCGCAAGGCCGAGATCGAGGCGCTCTTCGCGCAGCCCGATCTCTACGAGGATCGCGAGCGCGTCAAAGCGCTACAAGCGGAGGTCGAGGGCATCGCCGTACGTCACGAAAGCGCGCTCGTACGCTGGGAAGAGTTACACGCACAACTCGAGGCCACGAGCACTCCGGAGTAGCGGTCACGCCGAGTAGCCATTGTCATCCCGAGTAGCCATTGTCATCCCGAGTAGCCGCGAAGCGGCGTATCGAGGGAGGCGTATCGAGGGAGGCGTATCGAGGGAGGCGTCTCGGAGCTCCGACGGTTATGCTTCGGGCGTACGAACGCGAACGACGATATCTTCACTCAAGTTTCGCGAGCGATAGTGGCCGTAAAACCCGGCAAAAGCGAACGCGCCAAAAAATAGCACGTCGAAGACAACGCTCGGGCGGCTTGCGGGCGTTGATCCATCGATACATGAGGTTAGCAGAAGCTCAGCGAGAAAAAAGTAGCCGAACCACAATCGGTTCACGAAACCAGGTTGCTTTTCAAGCTTGAGAATCGCGTCGATACTAAGAATCGCGAAGACGACAAAAGAGTACGCGGCAAAATAGTAGCTGTGTATACGAAGCATATTGTAGGTTTCGTAGGCCGATGCCACGGCGTACGAATATACCATGAATGCGCCGTCCCAAAAATCGATGATGTAACAGTCTACTCCATGCGCAAATCTTGAAAAAAATCCGGGCTTTTTCTGCGCTCTCGGTACTTGAGAGTCGGTGGATTGGGCAGCTCGGAGCAGCGATGCGCGAAACATCGCCATCGTGCGCACCGTTATTACCCTCGCGAGTACCGCCAGCGCACCGCCGAGTAGAACGAACGCACAGATGAATCCGACAACCATCAAAATATTTCGGAATACCTGCTCTCCCCGCGATGGGTGCGGAGCGAACTCTAGCGTTCCGATATACACCAGTAGCAGTAGTCCAACAATACTCGGCAGTCGCTTCGAAAGCCCTCGGAAAAAGATCATGAGCGGCCGGTACTTACAGCGCACCCATTGCAAGCCCTCCGCCGGAATGGGCCTAAGAAGGCTGGCTTCCCGCTGTCGATCTCGTGACGCTATCCGGCCCCCACACCGAGTAGGGTCCTGTCACACCGAGTAGGCGCCGCAGGTGCCGTATCGAGGCGGCGGGGGCTCCCTCGATACGCGCTTCGCGCTACTCGGGATGACAGAGTTTCGCTTCGCGCTACTCGGGATGACAGAGTTTCGCTTCGCGCTACTCGGGATGACAGAGTTTCGCTTCGCGCTACTCGGGATGACACTTAGTTGAGGTGCATTGCGTGGGCGATGCCGAGGCTGGTGAGCGATATCCCCACCCAGAGGATCGCGCCGAGGATGAGCGGACGAACACCCGCCGAGCGGATGCGCGCATAATCGGCGCTCAAGCCAACTGCTGCGAGAGCGACCGTAATCGCGAAGAGCGCGAGCTGATCGAGCGGTCCGTGCCACGAAGCGGGGATATAGCCGAAGCTATTGATTCCCGCCGCAACGACGAACCAGAGCACGAACCAGGGACTAATCGAGCGCCACGGCACTGACTCCCCGCCGCGCATCGCAAACGCGCGTTTGCCGGCGTAAAACGCTACCAACGGAATGATGAGCGTCGTTCGCGTGAGCTTGACGATCACCGCATGCTCTCCCGCTGCATGGCCATACACAAACGCTGCGGCAACGACCGACGACGTGTCGTTGATCGCCGTTCCGGCCCACAAACCAAACGCGTGCTGCGAGAGGTGCATGAGGTGACCGATCGTCGGAAACGTTAAGACGGCAGCGACGTTAAAGAAAAAAATCGTCGAAAGCGCATACGCAACGTCGGCGCGATCCGATTCGGTCGCGCTCGCTAATGCCGCGATCGCCGAACCGCCGCAGATCGCCGTACCGACGCCGAGAAGGCGGCGTAAATCCCGATCGATGCCGAGCAGTTTGCCGAAGATATAGGCGAGCGCAAGCACGACGACGAGCGTGCCCAGCATGACCGGAAGCGATTTTAAGCCTCCGGCGACGATGTCGGTGAAGCGCAATTGGGTGCCGAGCAGAACGATCGACCAGGCCAGCACCTGTTTGGTGCTAAAGAGAATTCCCGGATGCAGCCGCGCTCCGGGTGCGCGCACCGCCGTTATCAGCAGGCCGAGCGCGATGGCGACCACCGGCGAGCCGACGACGGGCAAGAGATGCCCGACGAGGGTTGCGACGGCCGCAATTGCGATCGCCAAAAGGAGCCCGGGAAGTATCTTCACGTCGCGCTAGAAAAAGCTCGCCGGTTCGGGCGAAAACGTAATTGCGGCCTTTTTATCAAACGCGGGGCGCTTGTGGCTTTCCACGAAAGCTGCGACATCGTAGGCTTCCTGGTCGCTCAACGTGCCGGCTTTCCCCAGCGGCATATTGTAGCGTACGAAGCCAGCCATCATCGCAACTTTCGCCATGCCGGCGCCTTTGTTGAACGACGTCGCACCCCAGAGCGCCGGGAACTGCCCCGGAATTCCGGCACCGCTTGCCTGGTGACACATCGAGCATTGCGCCGCATAGATTGTCGCACCGCGCGATACGTTCGGCGGCGCCGGCGGCTTGATGCGCGCGATGCGTACCGCCGGATCGATCGGCGAGAAGGTTTTCTGCCCGCGCGATATCCAGTTGATATACGCGACGACCGCGATCATCGTTCGGCTATCGTAGGCCGGGGGCTTGCCGTTCATGCTATAGAGAAAGCACTCCGCGATGCGATCCTGCAACGCGATCGCACGATGCGAACGACCGTTCCACTGTGGAAAATGCCCGGCGATGCGTAAATATCCACCGCGCGGCACCGTGCCGCCAGTGATGTGGCACGACGAACACTCCATTTGCGAAACGACGTAGGGTTTCGCGAACTTGTGCGTCTGCGTGATGATATCGTAGCCCTCGCGCACTAGTGCGCCCATTTTTCCCGCCGGAAGATGTGCGGGGTTGTAGAGTGCGGTGCCGGCGAGCGACTGCCCGGCGTTTCCGCTGCCGTACGTGCCTCCCGCGCAACCGGCGAGCGCGAGTGCGACGAGCGCACTCGCTACCGTATAGAATACTCGCACTCGTCGCGCCCTAAAACGCCAGCGCCGTGTAAGCGTAGCCGAAGCGCTTCTGCAGCACCGCAACCGTCGCGACCATCGAGGGCACCACAATCGTTCCCGGGATGAGATGCGTGAGAATATCGGCGGCGACCTCCGAGCCGTTCATTCCCGCCGGTGCGAAACCGCGCTTGACGATCGCACGCGATTGCTCCTCGACGGCGGTATGGCACGTCAACATCACCAAACCGCGCCGCTGCAATGTCTGAATCGAGCGATCTTGATACGTCGATTTCTCGTTGTCGGGGTCGGCGGAGAGATTGAACGGTACGTGCGAGGGGTAATGATAATTCTTGGTTGCGAAGGCTCCGTCGGGGCCTTTGATGTTGAAAAATTCACCGATACGATATTTTGCCCACACATAATCGCTGAAGTTATAGCTCGATGCCGGACCGTGCGCGGCAAACGCCATCGCGACCTTGTCGCCCGGGTAGCCATACCCGAAATGCAAGCCGTTCAACGCATTTTTAATGTTGTTCCAAACGACGGGATTGGGATTGAGAATCTCCCACATCTGGCGAATATCGGCCGGGCGCCCGAGCACCTTGTCGAAATGCGCCGCATCGAAATTCGCTTTCCGCTCGACTAATGCGGTGCCGCCGGGAACGGCAGCCGCAGCTTCGGCGATCGTGGGAGCTAAGGCGACCAGCGATGCCGAGGTTGCAAGAAAGGCCGTGCGTTTCATGAATGGGACCCTCCAGTTGTGAAGCCATAGGAAGCATAGATGGCGCGCGCTCGCGCGCCGGTCAGAAACGTAACGAACGCTTTAGCCGCCGCCGGGTGCGGAGCCTTCGTTATCACCGCCGCTTGGTAGATCGCGGTTGCGTTCTCCGAGGCGGGAATCTTGACGACGGCAAGGCGCCCCGTTACCTTCGCTTGATAGAGGGCTTCGGAGATCCAGACGACACCGGCATCCGCGCGCCCCGAAAGAATCCACCGCGGGCTCTGGCGATGATGGATCTTCGTCAACAGGGTCGTACCGGCATTGCGCTTGGTCACCATAATCGTGGAAACTAATGCGGCGCCGCCCGCTTTGCGATAGGCCGCCTGAATCTGCCCCGATACGCCCTCCCACGCGGGATTCGGCATCGCGACGCGAACGTCGGCACGCCCGAGATCGCGCAGGCTGTACACATGTTTTGGGTTTCCCTTGCGTACGAGAATCGCGAGCGTGTTGGTCGCGTAGGTATGCGCGGGGCCGACGATGCCGCGCGTGCGCTCGATCGTCATGCGTTTCTTTCCCGAAAGAAAGACATCGGGTTTCGGATCGATGACGAGATTGCCGATTTGCAATGCACCCGCCTCGATCTGCTTGGCGAGAATTCCGGGCGGCAACGTTTCGTAGAACACGCGCTTCACGTCGGGATGCTCGCGTTGAAATGCTGCGACGAGCGCGTGCATCGCCATGTATTGGTTTCCGGCCGCGAAGACGACCAACTGGGCGTTCGCCGGGTTCCCGTGGAGATCGGGTACGACATCGACGTTTGAAACGGTGAAATTGTAGGGGGTAACCCCCAAGAGAGCGGCCGCGAGAACCGCAGCGATCGGCATCCGAGGGTGAAATAGGCGACTCATGCTCCGAGCATAGGAGCCCGCTATTCATAAGTCAAATAACGTAATAAACCCATGATTATAAATTTTACTTATGAAAATATCGCTCTCGCAGCTTGAAACGCTCTGCGAAGTCGCCGAACGGGGTTCGTTTTCGAAGGGCGCCCGCGCCCTAGGAATCTCTCAGCCGGCGGTGAGCCAGCAACTGGCCACGCTCGCCGCCGCGCTCGGGCTCGCCCTGTTCTCGCGCGAGGAAGGCCGCCCGGCTCTCACGGAGGCGGGGCTGATGGTCGTCGCCCGTGCGCGCGCCCTCCTCGCCGACGCGGAGGCACTGCTCCGCGAAGCCGAGGGTTACGCCGCAGCACGGAGCGGCCGGCTCGATTTCGCCGCGACACGGACCATTGGGACCCATCTGGTGCCGAAGCTTCTCGCGGGCTTTCTCCGGGATCGCCCTGGGGTCGAGCCGCGCGTGCGAATCGCAAACACTCACGATGTCGCGCGCCTCGTCCTGCACGGGGAGGTGCTCTTTGGATTGATCGAAGGGAGCATCGAGGATCCCCGCCTTGAAACGCATTCGTTCGCGCATGACCACCTGCGCCTCATCGTCCCCCCACAGCATCCTTTTGCGCTGCGCTCGAGCCTCCGCGTCGCCGAGCTCGCACGCGAGCGCTTTGTGAGCCGCGAACCTGGCTCCGGCACCCGCGACCACGGCTACGACGCCCTGCGCGCGGCGGGGCTCGAACCGCCGATCGCACTCGAGCTTCCCAGCGGTGAAGGCATCGTTCGCGCCGTTGAAGCCGGCCTCGGTATCGCCGTTCTCTCCGAACTCGTCGTCGAGCGGGCGATCTCGATGAATCGCGTCGTAGCCGTCGCAATCGACGATCTTCTCCTCGAACGAGATTTCTTCGTCCTCTCGCGCCGCGATCGTCCACTCGCCCCGCTCGCGCACGCATTCATCACCTCGCTACTCGGCGAACCCGAGGCCGAACGCAGCAAAGGTTCGCGCAGCACAGCGCTGAAACATCGACATCGAAGGAGTGGGCGTTGAAGAAGGACGATGATTTAGCCGCGCTTGCCAAAGCCATCGACGCCGTCGCACCTCGCCGTACGCCGAGCGCGAACGATAGCGATCTGCGCCTCGCCCCCCCGCACCTTCCCTACGTTGCCGAGAACGATCCCGCGATCGTCGTGGACCACATCGAACTCCGTCGCCTCGACACCTCGATGCGCGTTTATACCGCCGCTCCGCGTGCCATTCGTGCCAATACACCGGGAATCGTTGTCGTGCCGCACATCTGGGGCGTCGACGCGACGATACGAGATATCGTTCGTCGATTTGCAAAAGCCG
Source organism: Vulcanimicrobiota bacterium (assembly GCA_013043945.1). Taxonomy (GTDB): domain Bacteria; phylum Vulcanimicrobiota; class Vulcanimicrobiia; order Vulcanimicrobiales; family Vulcanimicrobiaceae; genus JABEUX01. Next base: position 12,608 of record JABEUW010000093.1, read on the forward strand.
GATTTTCAACGGTCGCACCCGATCTGTACGCGCGCTTCGACGCACCTGCGGGCGACGATTCGTGCGATCGCACGCTCTTCGACACGTTTGCGAAGCGCATCGAAAGACGGCAAGCCGACGGCGATATTCGCGCGGCGGCGCTCAGGCTGCAAACGCGTTCTCCACAAGGCCTTATCGGCATCATTGGCCTCTCGGTCGGCGGGCGATACGCACTGCTGCAGGCCGCCGACAACAACGATATTTTCACCTGCGCCGCACCGTTTTATGGATCGATCGAGCAGATTACCCCCGATCAAATTCACATCCCCGTCTGCGGGAGTTACGGCGAACACGACTCCATCATCTCCGCCGACGACGTTCGCTTTTTTCGCACGCTTCTCACCGTGCCCAACGATTTTCGCGTTTACCAAACGGCGGGGCACGACTTCTTCGACGACCGCCGCACGGCATTCGCTCCCGCGGCCGCCGGCGACGCGTGGAAGCGAACGCTTGAATTTTTCAAAAACCACCTCGTCCCCCAACGCTGAGAGTATGGCTGCCTCACTGTTTCTTCTCATCCTTGTCCTTGCCGTCGCGGTTACCGCGCTCGTCACGTTTTCCGTAGCTCGCAATCGTGGCCGGGAAACGCAGGATACCTCGGCGCAATTCGAGCTGATGCTCGAACGCGCAAAAAATGAACTGACTGCGACGCAGCGCGAGATCGTCGAGTCATCACGCACCGAGTTTCTCGCGCTCGCGGGGCAGCGATTGGAGACGACGCAGGCAAGCATCGCGGCGAAGCTCTCCGAGCTCGTCGCGCCGGTCGGCGAGAAATTAACGCAGGTCGATGCCTACGTTCGCGAACTCGAACAAGCTCGCGTTACGGCCTACATCGAACTTCGCAAAGAGGTCGAGCAACTCACCAAGAGCGGTGGGGAGTTGAGCATCGCAGCCGCGACGCTCTCGGAGCGAACCACGAAGCTCGCTTCGGCACTCCGCAACCCGCAGACGCGAGGACGGTGGGGGGAACTTCAGCTCCGGCGTGTCTGCGAATTAGCGGGAATGCTCGAACATTGCGATTTTGAGGAACAGAAGCGATTCTCCGGTATCGATAGGGCCCAGCAACCCGATCTTATCGTGAAGTTGCCGAACGATCGCTTTATTTGCGTCGACGCCAAAGTTCCGCTCGACGCCTATCTCGACGCGATCGACAGCACCGACGAAACGGCGAAGGCCGCGCATTTTAAACGCTACGGTGACGCCCTTAAATCGCGCATCACCGCTCTTGCAGGCGCGAAGTATCAAACGATCCCCGGCAGCGTCGATTTCGTCGTCATGTTCGTTCCGGGTGAGAACTTTCTCAGCGCCGCCTATTCACAAGACGAAGACATCATCGAATTTGCGGCAAAGAAAGCCGTGTACGTCGTCGGCCCGCTCACGTTCATGGCGTTGCTGCGATCGTACGGCATGGTTTGGCAGAGCCTCAAACAAGAGCAGAACGTGCGAGAGATCGCAGCGCAAGGCCGCGTCGTCTTCGACCGCGTGCGGATTCTCTCCGAGCATCTCAACGATCTCGGTAAGAACCTGAATGCCTCCGTCGCGGCCTTCAATAAAGCGATCGGTTCGTACGAATCGCGCCTGCTTCCCGGAAGCCGAGAGCTTGCAAAATTAGCCGCCAACCCCGAAGCGGGCTCCCAAGGCGATATCAACAGAATCGAGACCAACGCCGGAGCGATTACCGCTCTGGGCGCGCAGGAGGCCGCTGTCGCGCTCCAGCGCGAAGAGGAGCGCGACAGAATCGCGCTCCAGGATGGTTCGCTCGGATAGAGTTCCTAGATCTTGTGCGTCGCTTCCCAGCGCTTAAGTGCGGCGAGCGTGTTGGCGACGTGCTTGTCGGGCTGTAAATTGGTATACGTGTAGATAACCCGGCCTTGCGGCGAAATAACGTATGAGGTTCGGTTCGCATACTGCGGCGCAGCCGAAAGAATAGCATCGTATTCCTTCATGACCGTCTGGTTGGTATCGGCGGCGACGGCAAATTTGCTTCGGCACTCGCTAACCGAAAATTTCTGTAGCTTCGCGAGCGGATCGTGCGAAACGCCGATTACCGTCGCGTGCAGCGCTTTATATTTACCGATTGCGGCGGCAAAATCGTGCGCTTCGATCGTGCAGCCCGGCGTGAAAGCCGCCGGATAGAAATAGAGCACGACGGGGCCTTTTTTTAGTGCTGCGGCGAGCGAGAACGGAAAGACTTTTCCGCCTTTGGTCGCCTGCAACGTAAACATCGGCGCCTTCGCACCGATGGGCAACGCCGCCTGGGCGGCCGGGGTCAGGATTCCGAGCAGCAGCGCGCCGAGCGCGAGCGAACGAGAAAATGTTGAACGCATAGTCACTACCTCCGTGCCGTGTAACGGTGCCGACGGGCACGAGGTTGCA
>JABEUW010000094.1 GCA_013043945.1 Vulcanimicrobiota bacterium
ATGAGGCATCGCTTCGATACGTTTCCCGTTCATCTGAGGAGGACGCCGTACACGTGAAAATCGTGGTCACCGTCAAGTTAGTTCCCGACCCGAATGGCGCGAAGAACATCGATCCCGCAACCAAGCGATTGGTGCGCGCGGGTGTCGAAACCGTTATCAATCCTTACGACGAATACGCATTGGAAGCTGCATTGCAGCTCAAAGAGCGCATCGGCGGAGAGAGCACGGTGACGGTCTTCTGCATGTCGCCCGAAGCACTCAAAGAGTCGCTGCGCAAAGCGTTGGCAATGGGTGCCGACGGTGCGGTGATGCTGAGCGACGCTGCGCTGGAGGGAAGCGATGTATGGGCGAGCGCGCATGCGATGAGTCTCGCGCTCAAACGTATCGGCTTCGATATTCTTATCGTCGGCGGCCTTACCGACGACGGTAGCACCGGTGCGGTGCCGGGCGCACTCGCTGAATTTCTCGGCGTCCCGTGCCTGACCAACGTTCGCAAGATCGATATTGCCGACGGGAAGGTGCGCGTCGAACGCGAGACCGACGGCGGCTATCAAGAAGTGACCGGAGCGCTGCCGATGCTCGTCACGACCGCGCTGACGATCGGCGAGCCGCGTTACCCGTCGCTCAAAGGCATCATGGGGGCGAAGAAAAAGCCGATCGAGATGTTGAGCGTCGCCGATATCGGTGCGGGCGATGCGGTCGGCTCCGCAGGCTCGAAGACCGAACTCCTTTCCTTCGCGCCGCCGCCGGCGCGCGGCGCGGGGCAGATCGTTACTCCGGAGGATCCCGCTGCGGGCGCCGCCACGATCCTTGCGTTCCTTCAAGAGAAAAAGTTGGTGTGATGAAAAACGTTATCGTATTCGTCGAGCAAAAGAACGGCGCGACCCGCAAGGTCACCTTCGAGATGCTCTCCGAGGCGCGCAAGATCGCCGATGCGCTCGGTGGGCGGGCCGTCGCCGTCGTGCTCGGTGCCGGTGCGGCGCAGGTCGCCGAACAGGTGAAGAACTATCCGGTCGACGCGGTGCAGGTCGTCGAAGATCCCGCCGTCGATCGTTTCTTGCTCGATCCGATCGTTCACTACGTCGAGATCGCGGCAAAGAATGTCGGTCCCTCGCTCATCCTTATTCCAAACACGCTCTCCGGGCGCGATCTCGCCGGGCGTTTGGTCGCGCGGATGAACGCCGGAATCGCGGCCGACGTCACCGAGATCGCGGTCGCGAACGGTCGCGTCGAATGCGTCTCGCCGAAATTGGGCGGAGCGCTGGTGACGCGTTGCGTGCTGCGTGCGGGCGACTACGGTATTGCAACGATTCGCCCGGGCGCCTTTACCGCCGCGCCGGGTGGAAGTGGAGCGCAGATCGAGCGACACGATGCGGTGAGCGCAACCTATGCGCTTGCCATCGAACGCGATGTCGAAGAAGGCTCCGGTGAGATGGCTCTGGAGGAAGCGCCGGTCGTTATCGCCGGCGGGCGCGGCATGGGCGGTGCGGAGCCGTTCACGACGATGCTCAAACCACTCGCCGATGCATTCGGCGGAGCGGTCGGGGCTTCACGCGCAGCGGCCGACGCCGGTTGGGTGAGCTACAGCTTGCAGATCGGGCAGACCGGAAAGACCGTGAGCCCGCCGCTCTATATCGCCGTCGGTATCTCGGGTGCGATCCAGCACAAAGTCGGGATGCGCGCCTCGGGAACGATCGTCGCGATCAATAAAGATGCTTCGGCGCCGATTGCGGAGTTTGCGGATCTCACCGTCGTGGGCGATGCCTTCGCGATCGTTCCCGAGTTGACGAAACTCGTCACGGCGGCGAAGCAGTGAAGTCTCTTCGGCTCGCGGCACTCGTTGCGCTTTTCTTGGGCGCGCTCGTCCTCGCGGCTACGCCGCAGGCAAGTGCGGGGCTCTTCGGCCACAAGAAGGCCGCCGCGACCCCTTCGCCCTCACCCTCTGCGCTGCCGACCGCAACGCCCGAACCGCCCAGTATCGCCATTCCGCGCCTTCAGGCGCGCCTCAAGGCACACCCGACCGATCGTCAGGCCGCGCTCGAACTCGCGGGCGTCTATCTCAGCACCGGCCAGGCCGAGCAGGCGCTCTCCCTGACGCAGCAGCTCTTACAAGCTGGCAACAAGGATGCGCGGATCTACTATCTCGACGGCTACGCGCAGGAACTCGTCGGAAATACCGGGGCGGCACTCGCCGATTTTCAGAGCGCTTCCGATCTCGATCCGACCAACGTGGGGATCCTGTCGCAGCTCGCCGATCTCTACGCACGGAGCGGCAAGTTCGATCTCGCCGAACGCGTCGCTAAACGCGCGATCGTCTTTCACAAGAAGAGCTCGCAGGCACACGTCGCGCTCGGCGCAGTGTACGCCGACGAGCAGAAATTCGACAAGGCGCTCGCGGAGTTTGCAATCGCCCAAAAACTCGCACCGAAGGATCCAACGCCCTCGCTGCAGAGTGCGCGTATCTACCAGCAGCAGAAGCAAATACCGAAAGCCCTTGCCGCGATCCATAGCGCACTCGCGATCTCGCCGGGCGATCTCGACCTGCTGCTTTTCCGCGCCTCACTCTATGCCGCCGAGCACAACGACGCGAAGACGGTATTGGCCTACGACGATGCGGAGTATGCCGCGACGAACGACCAAGATCGCGTCAAAGTCCTCATGGAGAAAGCCACCTATTTCACGGGCGAGAAAAAATTTCCGCAGGCGTTGGCGATATTCCAGGAAGCCCTAAAGAAATTCCCGGATAGCGCGGTGACGCACGGGGCAATGGGGGATTACTACGCGCAACAAAAAGACATGAAAGATGCGCGAACGCAGTGGCTCGCGGCGCTCAAAATCGATCCGAGCAACCCCGCGGTTCTCACGCGGCTCTCGCAAGATGCGCTCGATCGCCACGACGTCGTCGATGCAACCGGTTACCTTGCGAAACTCGTAAAGGTGAGCCCATCGGCACAGAGCTTCGCGATGCTCGGGCAGGTCTATTTCTACCGGAAACTCTATAGCAAGGCGCGTATCGCCTGCGAACAGAGTTTTCAGGTCGACCGTCAGCCCGATACGTTAGGGTGCATCGCTGGCGCAGATTACCAACTCCATAACTACGGCGAGGCGGCGCAGATCTTCGACGCTCTCGATCGCAACGCACCGGGTTTCCTCGATCGTCAGCCCGATATGCTGATGGTGGCTGCGGAGACCTACGCACGAAACAACGACAAGGCAAAGGCCGCACTCGCCTATCGCCGCGTGCTGCGCGTCGTCGCACGCAACTCGCCGAGCTATCGTCAAGCGATCGCCGGGCTGAAGATGCTCGCGAAGAAGCCTGCCGCGCACCGATAGGATGAAAACGCTCCGAGCGTGAGAGTCGTCACCGACATCGCACTCGGAGCTCACCTTCGCGGGAGCGCTCACCCTGAATCCCCCGATCGTGTCGAACGCGTTGCCGCTGCGCTCCGCGCGAACTCCGGCATATTCATGCTCGAAGAGTCCTTCGAAGCCGACGATGCAACGCTCGCATTGGTCCATCCGCAACGCTATATCGATCTCGTTGCGCGCGAATGCGAGGCGGCGGAGGGGTTCGGCGACCTCTCGACCGGCGACGTGCTCATCGATTCGAGCTCGTTCTCGGTTGCGCGCCGTGCTGTGGGGAGCGCGTTGCGAGCATTCGAGCGGACGCAGGGAGATGGTGCTCCGAGTTTTGCGCTCGTGCGCCCACCCGGTCATCACGCCGAGCCGGCGCGCGGCATGGGCTTTTGTATCTTTAATAACGTCGGGATCGTCGCGCGAAGTATCCATGCGAACACGGGCGCGCGCGTGGCGATTCTCGATATCGATTACCACCACGGAAACGGTACGCAAGCGCTCGTGGGCGAGGGGATATCGTATCTCTCCTCGCACGCCTGGCCCGCCTATCCGGGTAGCGGAGGCCCGGGAGAGCAAGCGCGCAGTGCGAGCGGCGACGTACTCGTGAATCTGCCGATCGACCCGCGCGGCATCTCAACCGAGGGATTCGTCGCGCTCTGGGAGCGCGTTGCCATCTTCCTGGAACGCGATCTGCGCCCCGAGGCGATCGTCGTTAGTGCGGGGTTCGATTACGTTCGCGGCGACCCCGTCGGAGATCTCGGCATCGATCGGAGTGCCGCGGGATCGTTGGCGCGGATCTTCGCGCGCATTGCCGGGAGGCTCGATGCGCCATTGCTCTACGTCCTGGAAGGTGGATACGATATCGAGAACGTCACCGAATCGATTCTCGAAATCGCCGCGGTGCACGACGCCGGTGCGGCAGGCGAGAGCGGAGCCTCGGCGAGCGCGATTCCCGAGCGGCTCCGGGGTATTCTCGAACGTGTCGAGCGTCTACCCTAGCGGCGTGGAGTGCCGTTAGGGCGCGATCGATGCGGCGATCTTCGTAAGTTCCACGGAATCGAGCGAGCCGACGAGTGCGTAGTGTATTCCATTTTTCGACCACGAGAGTAAGGAGGTCGAACCGCTCGAGGCGAGTTTCGCCGAGAGCGGACCAACGCGTAGCGTGCGTACATGGAGCCCATCGAGATCGAGTGAGGCGCTTGCGTTTTCGAAGAGCGAGATCATACGGATTCCGTCCGAGTACAACAGGTGTGCCTGAGCGATGCCGTCGTCGTTCGTCCGATCCGCTGCAACGGCGATGAAACCCTCGGGGAGATAATGCGGGCGTTCTGCCTTGAAAGGCAGGCTTCGTAAGACGGCGGCGATATCGTTCGACGGGCGGCGGTGCACCGTGCGATCGACGCGTTTGAGGTCGCTCGGAATCGCAAAGACCGGCATTGGAATATCCTTCGCGTACGCGAGATTTTCGAAGCGCTGCTCGCCGAGGAGCGCGCCGTCATCGCCGTAGACCTTTCGCTCGATCACGAGGTGACTGCGGGCGTCGAGCCAGAGCCGCATCATCGTGTTCCCGGTATAGTTATTCACCAACGCAACGATATCGACGGGAAAGCCGAGGATGTGCCCCGTTCCCTGCTGCACCGGGCGATAGTTGCGCAGCATCAAGCCGAGGTTATCGGCGATGACGATGCGATCGTCGAGTGCGCGGTTGCGTTCGACGAGGACGCGATGATGCTGCGGATCGAGAACGTAGGTCGTGTCGCCGCGCTCGATCTCGGTCTCCCCGAACGCCGATTGCGGGACGATGTACCAGCGATGCGTGAGATCGGGTGCGCGATGTTCGACGCGAAAGAGCGTCGCTTGCGTGCCGTGCGCGCCGAAGCGAATGCTCTCGATCTCGCCGACGTAGCTGACGGTATGCGGTGCTTGGAGCGCAGCACGGAGGAGTGGAGATGCATCGCGTTGCGCGGCGAGTCCCGCCCCCGGCAGGAGCAGCGCCGTCGCGGCCGCGATGGCCGCGAGGTTACGGCGCTGCATTCCCGCTGTCGTTTGCCAGAACGATCGGCGCCTGCGAGCTATCCTCGAACGGCACGGTCGCCATTAATGCCGCATGGTCGCGCAGATCGTGAAGCGCGTTAATCTGCGAGGTGGGATGATAGAGGCGTGGCAGGACGACCGGTGCGAGGAAGGCGGCGAGCACGACGAATACCGCTGCTGGCACCGCGATGGCCGGGCGCCACCAGGCCAGGAAGCGCTCGATATAATGCGGGCGTTCGCGTTCTCTCGCAATTGCGAGCGTCGCCGCGGCGAAGCCGAGCGGTAGCTCGAATCGCTCGCTGCGCGCATGCGCGCGGACGAGATCGGTCAATCGTGCCTCTTCGTCGTGAATTGCGGCGCACGGCGCGCAGCCTTCGATATGCGCGAGTATTGCCGCATCGGCTCCCGGCTCGAGTGCGCGATGCTGGAAGTCGATAAGTTCTTCGCGGGTTGGATGGCGATCGGTAGTCATACGTTTGAATATTTCAGCACGAGGCGACGGAGTTGATTGCGAGCACGATGCAAGCGCGACCGTACCGTGCCGATCGAGCAGCCCATGATCTCGGAGATTTCTTGATAGCTATACTCCTCGATATCCGCGAGGGTGAGCACTTGGCGCTGGTCCGGGGAGAGTGCATCGAGCGCTTTTTCCATGGGCTCGCTGTACTGCCCCTCGAGGTATTCCTCGATCGGCTCCACGGCGAGCGGGCGCTCGCCTCCCCATTCCTGCGGTGCGTTGTCCTCTGGGATCTCATCGTAATAACGTCCTTTTCGTCGCCGAAGTTCGTCGCGATGCAAGTTTGTGATAATCCGATAGAGCCAGGCCTGGAACGAAGTCCCCGGCGTGAAGCTGCGCCACGCCCGGTAGACGCGGATGAAGGCCTCCTGAACGAGGTCGCGGGCGTCGGGCTCGTTGCGCGTGAGGCGATAGGCATAGGAATAGGCGGTCGAGCCGTACTGCTCGATCGCTCGTTCCAGAAAAGCCGCCTGCTCGGCACTCGGCGTTTCAATCGCCTTCCGCGGTGCTCCCACGGGCGCTTGGTTTCCTCATCGGGCATGCGAGAAGCCTGCCGCGATGCTGCCTCCGTTAGCGCTCGCGCATGAGGCGGCGGGCGAGGCGCCAGAGGATCCAGGTGACGGCGAGCGCCATCAGCGAGATGAGCGTGATATCCAGAATCACGATGCCTGCATATTCGCTTCCGCCGCATGCCGCGACGATACTGGCGACTAACGAAAGCTTGAAGAGCTCGAAGGGATTGCTCGTCTCCCCGTCGATGGAGCGGGCCTCGGCGAGCGCACCCCCCGCTACCCAGGCGGCACTTCGCGCGATAAAGGCAACGCGCCCGTTGGGACCGACGATAAATAATTCGTCGTTATGAACGTAATGGCCGGTCGTATCTTCGATTGAAGAAATGACGAATCGGTCGAGAAGGGCCTGCACGGTCGAGCCGGTGCCGGTTGCAAGCGTCCAGCGCGACGGAATTGCGCCGAAGCGAACGCCGTAGTTCCTTAGGACCGCCGGTGAATCGTATTTCGGATCGATCGAGATCTCCAATAAATGCATGTGTTTGGGATCGATCTGTTCTTGCATGCGTGCAAATTTGGCGCTTGTGAGCGGGCAGAGATCGCCCGGCGGGCAACGCGTATAAATGAAACTGATCAGCAGTGTTTTCCCGCGGAACGCGGTCGCGAGATCGAACGGATGGCCGGCCGCATCGACGAGGGTTACGTTGGGAAGATAACTTCCTAAATCGACCGTAACGACTTTCCCGCGCGCGGGAAGCCCGGCGACGAAGGAACGCGCGGGCACCGCATCGCGCAGCGTCCACGGCTTCGTCGTACGGTCGAGTAAACCGTCGACGCCGACGCCGGGACGGAATGCGGTTGCACGAGGAATCCGGAAGCGATAGGTACCGGGTTGCAGTTGGAGCGTTGCGCCACGCGTGCTTGCGATGACGGTATGCTGTGGAGCGACGGCGAGCACCGTTGCGTGGATGGGGAGCAGCGAGACCGCCAAGAGGAGCGCGTACATCACTCCACGATACTGCGTTTACGCCCCCCCGGGGTGGATGAAGGTCGCTATCGCCATCCAGATACCGAGTGCGACGATCACCACGGAGAGCCCGATGGTAACGATGTTGCCAAGCAAGCCGTTCCTTCGATCGCCGATGACGCGCCTATCGTTGACCAAGACGAGCAGAAAACCGAGGACGATCGGCAGCACGAAGCCGTTGAACGCTTCGATATCGTTGGTCATATTCACGAGTGGAAGATTCGGAATGAGCACGATCCCCGCGGCGAGAGCGACGCTCCCGATATAGAGCGCGTAGAAGCGTTTCGCTTTCAAACAGCTATCGTTGAGCGAGCAACGCCATTCGAAGGCTTCACCGAAGGCCCACGCCGTCGCAAGCGAGACGACGAAGGCGCCGAGCATCGACGCGCCGATCAACGCCGCGCCGAAGGTCACGCCAGCGAATTTGCCGACGAGCGGTTCGAGCGAGAGTGCGGCGTGCGCGGCATCGCTCACGGGGATGTGGTGGACGAAGAGCGTCGCGGCGGTCATCACGATGACCGCAATCATAATCAGTTGCGTCGCTACCGAGCCGACTGCGGTATCGATGCGAGCGAAGGGAAGGTCGCGGGAGACCAAGCCCTTATCGACGGTTGCGCTCTGCTGGTAGAAGATCATCCACGGCATAATAACCGCGCCGATATTCGAGGCAATCAGCAACAGATAGTGTTGGTCGCCGAGCGGCTGCGCGCCGAGGATCCCGTGAAAAATAATCGAGTGAAGATTCGGTTTCGCAGCAATCGCGGCGGGAATGAACAACAGTTCCATCGCGCAGAGCGCGAGCGCAAAATACTCCGCGCGTTTGTAACTCGCGGTTAGAATGACGACCGTGAGAGCGACCGCCGCAATAACGATAAAGGGGGCTGGAGGCAGGCCGAAGATCGCCGCCGCGCCGGCGATGCCGGCGAACTCGGTGACGAGCGCGGCGATGTTCGTTACGAGCATCGTTCCGAGCGAGACCCACGCCCATCCAATGCCGTAATGCTCGCGGATGAGGCGTGCGTGCCCCTTGCCGGTCGCGGTCCCGAGGCGGACCGTCATCTCCTGGACGACGAAGAGCGGAACGATGAGCAGCAGTTGGAGCAGCACGAGCGAGAAGCCGTACTGAGCCCCGGAGGTCGCGGCGGTGGTGATACTGCCGGCCTCGGTATCGGCGAAGGTGACTATGTTGCACGGCCCGGCGACGGCAAGCAGGCGAAGCAGCCACCTCTTCCAGGCGCTTTTATCGGATCCCGAGAGCGAGCGGCGAGCGCCGAGCGAAGCCATGGCTGTTAGG
>JABEUW010000095.1 GCA_013043945.1 Vulcanimicrobiota bacterium
GCCGCTCGTTCCTTGGAGCGTCACCGACGCGGGATCTGGGAGAAGCTTCGAGACGACGACGCCATTACGCGCCACGCCGGTGTAATGAATCAGCGGGCTGGCGAGGCGATGCTCGATGCGTTCGATGCGCAGCGTTACCGAGCCCGGGCTCAGGCTCTGCACCGCGATATTCGGGGCGACCAGGGTGATCGGCACGTTCTGCACTCCACTGGAGAGCCCGGCGAGATTGAGCACGGCTTTTACCTGGTCGGGTTTAATCGGTGCGGCATCGCGATTCGCCCGAATCGTTACCACCGCATTTTTATCGGAGAATTCGGCGACTTCATCGGGGGGAAGATTGATTGCAACGATCGGCACCGAGAGCTGCTGATCGTACTGCGAGGCGAGTAAGGGATTATTGGTATAGCGAAAAAACGCCCAACCCGTCACGGCAATGAGAAACGAGAGCAGTTTAAGCGGGAAGTTGTGTCGGAGGAGTTTCATCTTCTTCTTCCCGTTTCAAGCGTTTTTTAGCGATGCCGCGGACCGCGCCGAAACGCGCGCGCATCTGCATGACGAAGTCGGCACCGGCGGCAGCGGGGTCGCGTGCGGGGCGCGTCACCGCGAGCAGGAAGCGACGCAACCGCTCTTCATCCTCGACGGGGCGCGAAAGTTTGCCGTCGCGCGCGATACGCACGCTGCCGCGCTCTTCGGAGACGACGATAACGACCGCATCGGTCTGCTCGGTGATGCCGAGTGCGGCGCGATGGCGCGTGCCGTAGCGCTCTTCGCCGAAGCGCGGTTCTGCGAGCGGCAGGAAGCAACCCGCGGATTCGATGAGCCCCTCGCGCACGATGGTCGCGCCGTCGTGGAGCGGCGAGCGCGACATAAAGATCGCGAGTAACAACTCGACGCTCACGCGCGCATCCAAGCGCGTTCCTGTCTCGGCGATCTCGCGCAGGCCGCTCTGCTGTTCCAGCACGATCAGCGCGCCGATGCGATTGCGCGCGAGAACGAAGGCGGCGCGCGCAATGATGGCGACCACGGGATCGTCGGCGCGCGGGCGATCGTCATCGGGATCGCTCTCGCTCAAACGAAAGAGTCCGCCGCGCCCGAGTTGTTCGAGCGCGCGGCGCAGCTCGGGTTGGAAGACGATCGGCAACGTGACGGCGGCACCGACGACGATTAACTGCAGGATCGCGCCGAGCAGATAGAGGTGGAGTAACCGAGCGATGCCCAGGAGGCCGACCAGCACGAGGACGCCGGTGAGGATCTGGACCGCGCGCGTTCCGCGAATCAAGAGGATGAGGTAATAGAAGAGCACGCTCGTCGCGAGCACGTCGAAGACGTCGGTGATGCCGACGCCGGAGAAGATCGAGGTTAGAACGTCCACGATCGCTCGATGGCGGCTTCGAGGATGGAACGTTCGCTCATGCGCGGTTCGGAGAGCGCTTCGCTCGCAATCGCCCCGCGCGCAACGTCGTCGAGCGGTGCGAGCAACGTTCCGCGCAACGTCGAGCCGCAGGCACGCGCTGCCTCCAGCGCGGCATTGCGCACCGCAGCGCTCGGGGTTTTCCGAGGATCCCAGGTGAGGCTCGCGCCGTCGGCGAGCGGGAGGAATGCAGCGTCGGGCGGGAGCGCGCTGCGTTGCAACGCCTGCAAAAATGCCGACAAGGCGCCCGAGTCGCTGGGTTGAATCTTCCAAGCGATGAGCGATGGAGCGGGTTGCGAGGCGGAGGGGCGGTTCACGGCTCTCTATCGGTTAGCCGCGCGAACCGCCTTCTCTTGCGCGTGAGCGAAAGTCTCGCCGCCCTCGTCGTTTCGGTCGGTCGTAATTCGGCGTGGGTCGCTCTGGAGGGCGAGCCGGGTATTCGGCTCGCGCAGATTCGGCGCAGCAGCGGAGCGCGCTCGATGCCGGTTCCCGGGGATCGCGTGTTGGTGAGCCCGCTCGAGGATGCCATCGTGGTGATCGATGCAATCGAGCCGCGGGAGCGCTTGCTCGCCCGGCGCACCGTCGCCGGACGCGAAAAAGCGCTCGCCGCAAACGTCGAGTTGCTGGTAACGGTGACCTCGCTCGCCGCCCCGCCGCCGCGGACGATCGTGCTCGACCAGTTGCTGGTCTACGCGCACTTTGAAGAGATTGCGGCGCTGGTCGTGTTTACGAAAGCCGATCTCGCCGAGAGCCCGTCGGCGTTGCCGGCGCTCTACAGCTCGCTGGGGTATCGCTGCCTGTCGATCGACGCCAAACATGGCGGCGGCATCGATGCGTTTCGGAGCGCGCTCGAGGGCAGCCGGTCGCTGCTGGTCGGCGTCTCGGGGGTCGGGAAATCGAGCATCTTCCGCTGGATGGGCGGCGAGAACGAGATCGGCGATCTCTCGCGCTTCGGTTTGGGGCGCCAAACGACGACCGCCGCGCGCCTGGTGCGGCTCGACCCGGGGTTTCTCATCGATTCCCCGGGCGTCGCCGATTTCGGGCTAGGTAAGGTAACGCCGAGCGAATTAGCGCCGGCGTTTCCGGAGTTCGTCGCTGCGGGGCGCTGCCGCTTCGCCGATTGTTCGCATCGCACCGAACCTGATTGCGCGATTCGCTCCGGCGTCGCACGCGGTGAGATCGCCGCTTCGCGATACGAGAGCTACACGCGCTTTTTAAGCGAAGGGTAGCCTTCGGCAGCGCGGCCCTCAGTAACAGGGGTGTTGGTCAACAGGAGTGTTGGTCGACTTCGTGGATCGTGTTGTCGTCGTTCACGAGTAACCGTCTGTTGAGGACCGTCTTGCGCTGCGGGTCGTCGTTCACGATGATAGAGGAAACGCGTCTTCCATCGTGAGGTCTTCATGGCATCAACCAAA
>JABEUW010000096.1 GCA_013043945.1 Vulcanimicrobiota bacterium
GCTCTGGCGGGCGGACCAGTGACCCGCCACGTCACGCAGCTCATAATGGAGCGCCAAGCCGCTGCAGCAGCGACCCCTCAGCAAGCCGCCGCTATCGCTAACGCTGCAACGTTCACTGCAAAATTCAGTACGTTTGGGTGGGTATTCGCCCCTCTCAGCGTTCTCTGGCTCGTGCTGATCGCTACGGTGATTCTCCTTATTGGCAACGCACTGTTTGGCGGCAAAGCGAGCTTTAAACAGCTTTGGTGCGCATCCATGAACGTCTCGGTCGTCCTCTCGCTCGGCGCCTTACTCGCTTCCATCGTCATTGCGATCCGGGGAACCGGGGCGATTACCGGTATCTTCGATTTTTTACATAGCTCCATTTCATTGGCGGCAATTGCGCCGACCGATAATCTTAAAATCCTGACCACCCTTTCCATGATCACCCCGTTCTCTCTCTGGGCTCTCTGGCTCAATGCGCTCATCATGCAACGAATCGCGCGCATGGAACCGCCTCGCGCCTGGACCGCTGCCATAGCAGCCCTCCTGTTGCCGGCGCTCGTCTATGGTGCGTTCGCGCACGTTCCCGGCAAATCTGCGACCGGCACCGCGCCGACGACGAGCGCCTCGGCGAGCCCCTAGTCGCTCGCTGAAACTTTTCCCCGCGTGCCCCGTAGTAGGCGACGTATGCGTCGCCTACTTTTCGTTTGTATATCCGCTCCCGCACTTCTCGCAGGGGCTCTCTTCGCCGGCCCCGCCGGCGCAGCACCGCAGCCGCTGACTCTACGGCAAGCGGTTGCCTTCGCGCTCGCGCACAACTCGACGGTCGCCGCTTCGGCGGCGGCGCTCGCCTCCGCCCGTTCGTCCTTTGCCGTGCAGAAGACGCAGAATCTTCCGACGGCGACCGCTTCGCTGAATAACATCATGTCGAAGAGTTCGAACTATGGTGGCGCGTACGCCGTCATCGGCGCTCAGCAGCAGAGCGTCTTCAGCCAAAACACCGCGCAATTACAGGCACAGTACACCCTGACGACCGGCGGGCTCTCCGGTATCCAGCTCGCCGTTGCAAAAACGAACCTCGAGCAAGCGAAGGCAAACCTTCGTAACGCACGAGCTCAGGTGGCAACATCGGTAACGGCGGCTTTCAACACCGTCGTTCAGAACGACGAGCTCGTCAACGTCGATCGCGGCGACCTTCAATACCAGCAGTTACTCCTACAGAACGCACGCGTGAAAGAGCGCGCCGGGGTCGCCGCCGGGGTCGACGTCCTTTCGGCACGGGTCTCGGTCGCGCGGAGTGAATCGACCCTCGTGGCGGCACGGGCGAACGTCGCCAATGCGCTCGATTCGCTCTGTCAGAGCATCGGCGCGCCGCTCGATACGCCCTTCGCACTCCCCAAAAAGCTCGCGCTCCCCGCGCTGCCTGCGATTTCGTTGAAAAAGATCGAACGGATCGCGCTGGCAAACCGTGCCGATATCGCGAGCGCGCGCGACGCACTCCGCGTCGCCGATCTGAACCGCAAGAGTTGGCTGCCGCAACTCTTCCCGCAGATCCAACTCTCCGCGGCGCTCGGCAATCAATTTTCGCCGACGAACGCCGTATTTACGCAGCAGCAACTCGATAACGAGTATGCCGCGGGCCTGATCCCGAGCAGAATTCTCGTTCCGCGGGGGACGCCCGGTTTCTGGCAGATTCAGGCCGTCTCAACCTTCAATCTTCCGATCGTCGATTATGGTGCGCGGCGATTATCGCGCGTTAATTACGAAGCGGCGGTAAAGAGCGCCAAGCTCGCACTCGTCAACGCAAAGCTCGTCGCACTCAACGACGTGCGTAGCGCGTATCGCGCCGCGAAAGCCGCGCTCGCCCAGGTCGGATTCGCCAAACAGGAGGCGCGTCTGGGAATCGAAAGTGCGCATATAAAGCAGTTACAGTACAGGGCGGGCGTTGCCGCGCTCTCCGACGTCGTCCAAGCCCAGCAAACTTCTATCTCGGCGCAAAGCGACTTGATATCGGCTCGCGTTGCCTACGTCAACGCGCTCGTCCGGTTGCGCACCTCCATGGGTATTTTCTCACCGACTAACGCCGTCGCCGACCTTCACTAAGGAGCAGCATGAATAAGAACGCCCGGATCATCGTCATCGTCGCGATCGTCGCGATCGCCCTCGTCGGGCTCGCGCTCGCATTCCGCCCTCATACCAGCAACTCGATTGCGACGAAGACCCTGAAGATCGAGCCGACCACCTTCGTCGTGAAGCTCCCGGAGAACGGAACCGTGATGCACCCGCACATGGAAACGATACCGGCATTGGTCAGCGGAAATCTTGCAAGTATCTACGCGAAGGCCGGAAGCCGCGTCAGCGCCGGCGAGTTGCTCGCAACCATTGAAAACCCATCGCTCGATGCGAGCGCCTCGGGCGCCCTCGCCGACTATCAGAGTGCGGTGGCGAATGTCAGCACCGCGGCGATTCAGGAGCGCAACGCTCGCGTGCAATATCAAGCCGGCGTCGACACGGCGAAGAGCAGCCTCGACGAAGCGCGGCGCGTTCTGACCGCGGACGAGACGCTCTACGCCGACAAGGCGATTCCACGCAGCCAGCTCGATGCCGACCGCGCGAAGGAAGAGCAAGCGAAGGTCGCCTACGACCAATCGGTCGAGCAGCTCAAACTCGGCGCGGTGACCGGTTACGGCACGAGTTCGGTTCAGGCGGCGAAGGCGCAAGCCTTGAAATCGAAGATCCTCAACGACCAGGCGCAGCAACAACTCAGCTTCGAGCGCATCGTCGCCCCCTTCTCCGGCATCATCCAGAGCGTCGCGCCGCGCCCCACCGATGCAAACCGTACGATCCTCCCCGGCGACGCGGTTTCCGCCGGACAAGCGATGTTTACGATTGCGGAGGGAAGCAACTACGTCGTACAAGCGCAGGTCGACGAACAGGACGTTCATGCGATCGCCCTCGGCATGCCGGTCAACGTAACGAGTGAAGACTTTCCCAAGATCACCTTGCACGGACACGTCGCACGCATCTCGCCTATTGCAACGCGCTCCACCGATGCAGGTTCGACGGCGCGTGAGGTCCTGACGACGATCGCCCTCGACGATACGAACCCGGTGCTCCGCGACGGAATGACCGCGAACGTCGATATTCTCACGACCAGCATCCCGCACGCACTCGTCGTTCCGACGGCAGCGATCGTTCACGTGAAAAAAGCGACGAAGCTCTGGCTCGTTCGCGACGGCAAGGCGCACGAAGTCGCCATTGTGTTAGGGAAGAGCAACGATCTCCAGAGCGTCGTGCGCTCCGGATTGAGCGCCGGCGATACGATCGTCGCATCGGCGGTTCCGGCGCTGCACGAAGGAATGCGCATCCTCCCGATCCCGCAGAGCAGCCCCTCGGGTACTCCGTGAGCGTTCTCGCAGCCTACATCGAAGAGGCGCTTGCATCGCTCTGGCGCAATCGCCTCCGCTCGGCGCTCTCGCTCCTCGGTACGATCATCGGCATCGCATCGACGATCGCGGTCTTGGGCTTAAGCCAAGCCGGCTCGCGCGGCCTCGAGGCATCGCTCGGAAACGCCGATTCGGTGGGGTGGGTCGTTTTTGTCGACCGCTCCTCGGATAATCCGCTCGCGGCA
>JABEUW010000097.1 GCA_013043945.1 Vulcanimicrobiota bacterium
GACGGTGCTCGCCGCCGACGTTGAGGATCCGTTGCTCGATGCGACGCGGGCGCTGCTCGACGGGCACATCGCGCTCTCGCCCGCGCTCGCCCATGCCGGGCGCTTCCCGGCGATCGATATTCTGGGGAGCCGTTCGCGCACGATGGATGCGGTCGCATCGCCGGAGCACCTTATTGCTGCGAGCCGGGTTCGGGAGGGGCTCGCTCTCCTCGCAGGGAGCGCGGACGCCCGCGCGCTCGGAATTCTCGGCACAGATCCTCGCCTTTTAGCGGCGGTCGCCGCGGAACCGGCGCTTCGAGCGCTCCTCGAACAGGGCGCCGAGCCGGCGGAGCCGGGGCGGAGCCTGCGGATCCTCGCCGAAGCTGCCGATACACTTCTATGAACGTGGGCATTTTCTCGGATATCGCGTCAGTCCAGCAGCGCATCGCCAGCATCGTTGGCGCTGCGCAGCCTGCCGCGCCCGTCGCGCCTCCCGTTACCCCCGCAGCGAGCGCCGGGACGGGTGTCGATGGCCTGCCGCTGCTCTCGCCGGGCTCCGGCCCCTTCGCCGCACTCGTTCAGGCCGCACTCGAGGGGCAAGGCGGTGCATCCGCAGCGGGAATCGGAGCACTCGCCGCCGCGAATGCCTCGGCACCGGCCCCCGTCCCGCCGGCGCAGATCTCCGCGCTCGCGCAGGGGCAAGGCTCGATCTGGGGCGTCGACCCGAAACTGATCACCGCCGTCATCGCCAACGAGTCGGGATTTAACGCCAACGCCACCTCGAAGGTCGGCGCGCAAGGGCTGATGCAGTTGATGCCGGCGACCGCGCGCTCGCTCGGCGTGAGCGATCCCTTCGACCCGGCGCAGAACGTCGCCGGCGGAACGCGCTATCTACGCGGCTTGCTCGATCGCTTCCACGGCGATACGAAACTCGCGGTCGCCGCGTATAATGCCGGCCCCGGCGCGGTAGAGCGATACGGCGGCGTGCCGCCCTACCCCGAGACGCAGAATTACGTGCAGAACGTGCTCTCGAGCTACCAACGCTACCAGGCGCAAGGCTTGCCCGGCCAAACCCCGTAACCCGGCGTTCACCTTCGCGCGACGTGCGCGCAATCGTCGTCGCGCACGATAGCGCGTATGAACGCCTACATCGACGATGTCCGCTACTCGGTGCTCTCCGCACCACTTGCGCAGATCGACCGCCGCGCACTCTCGCAGGCGTGGATCAGCGCGCTCCATCTCTCCAGCGCCTCGACCGCTCGCGGCACTACGCCGCGATCGCTTCCACCGCGCGCCCTCCGCTCCGCACCTGCGTCGCCTGCGCTGCAGTTCGCCGCCGGCAACGCGTGCGCGAGCGCACCGGCGAGGTCGACGCAGGTTCGCAGCCTTGCTACCGTTCTCGCTGGCGGCGAACGTCGCTGCGCGCAGAGCACGCTCGCGCGCCGCATCGTCGAACTTTTACTCGCGCCGCGCAATAGCGCGCGTCGCTGTACGCTCGCACTCGGAGGGCCGAAGGGGCGCGTGCATCTGTTGTTAGGGGGAAGCGATCGTCGGCTTCACCTCGTCGCGCTCTGCTCGCCGCGGGTGCGTGACGAAGTAACGCGAGCGCTGCGCGAAGTGCGCTACGCACTCGCCGCACGCGGTATTTTAGCGACGAGCGATCTGCGGGAGTTCGCGTAGGTGAACGGCGTCGGCATCGACACCGTACGCGCCTTCGAACGCATCGAAGAGGCGAAGCAACGCGTCGGCCGAGCGTTCGCACTCGGTGCGGCCGCGCGCCCGGGCGATATCGCCTCGCGCACCGCGCCGCAACGCACGCTCGATCCGTTGAGCGTCGCCGCACCCGAGGGCGCGCGCTTCGTCGTGCGATTGCGCGATGGATCCGAGGGGTATACCTTCGACGGCGGTTTTTCGCTGCGCGATGGAGCGCTCGTCGATCGAAACAGCGATGCGGTACTCGGCTACGTGCGCCCCGGGGCGCCGTTGCAAGCGCTCCATATCGATGCCGTCGATCGTGCGTTACACGAGGTTCGCAACGTGCGGCTCGATGCCGATGGAGCGTTGCGCTACGAACGCGAAATTTTTAACCCGCGCGATGGACGCACGGAGCGCGAGAGCGTTCTCGCCGGGCGTGTCGCGCTCGCGCGCTTTCCGGCGGGGAGCCGTTTGCGCGCGGTCGATGCACGGATCGAACGCGCACCCGAGGGTGTGACGGCGCATCTCGGCACGCCCGGCGAACGAGGTTTCGCAGCGCTGACGCCGCACGCGCGTGCGCGGAGTGGCGTTTCGATCGATGCGAGTTTAACGCGCTTGCAAGATGCCTATCTGCAGCTGGAGGCGCTGCTCGCCGCACACAAAGCACAGGGCTCCGTCGCGAAAACGACGATGGATCTTTTGAAGTGAGGTTTCTCTCCTTTCCGGAGCGCACCGAAGAAACGGTTCGGGAGATGCAATGGGAGCAGCGCTCGCTCGTACCGCTCTCGGCGGCGGCGCTCGTTGCAGCGAACGTGCGCGAACGCTTGCAGGGCGCGCTCGGTGCGGTCGAGGTGCGGCTCTTCGCTCCGCGTATTCCCGACGAGGTTGGCTGGACGGCGTTGCGGGCGGGGGCGCGTATCGACGGCGTGCGCGGGCCGCTCGGGGCTGCGGCGTTCGTTACGCGCCCCGAGGAGTTGCGCTCGCTCGTGGGGCTGGCATTCGGGGTTGCGATTCCCGGCGGCCGCGAGCTCTCGGTGGTGGAGAAGCAGGTCTTCGAACGATTCCTACGGCTCATCGCACCGGCGCTCGCGCCGCTCTGCGGCGGCGGCAGCGCTGCGCCCGAAGCGATGGTTGAGCGGCGATTCAGCAGCTATTTCGAGCTGCTCGTCGAGGGCGGGGCGTGCGGTCGGCTCGGGGTCGCATTGGAGAGCGAGCCGCAGCCGGGTGCGCCGCACGCCGCTCCCATCGAGCGCATCGCGCATATCGAGCTCGCCCTGCACGCCCGAGCGGAATGCGCGCAGATGCGCGCCGGCGAGATCGCCGCCTGGGCCCCCGGGGCGCTCGTCCCCCTGCGTCGGAACGAGATTACGCTCGTTGCGGACGGGGAGGCGCTCGCCCGCGGCGAACTGGGAGTGCGCAACAATCACTTTGCCGTCGCGATCGATCGCGGCGCGAGCACTTCGAACGATTGAGGGAGCGATGGCGAGTAACCATAGCGCGCAGAAAAATATCGACGTTCTCCTGCACGTACCGATGCAAGTGACCGCCGAGCTCGGCAAGACGAAGATGTCGGTTGAGGACGTGCTGAAGATCGGCACGGGAACCGTTATCGAACTCGATCGGCTCGCCGGTGGCCCGGTCGATCTTTTGGTCAACAACAAACTCATCGCGCGCGGCGAAGTGGTCGCCGTCGATGAAAATTTCGGGATTCGGGTGAGCGAACTCATCGCGCGTCCCCCTGCCCCATAACCGATCTTCGGTCGTATCTTCGCAATAGAAGGGTAACCCCGACGGGTTACCCTTCGTCTATGAATAGCGCACTTCCGTTGCTCGCCGGCTCGCACGCGACGGTGCCGCTCGACGTGTTGCTCTCGCTGGCGTTCTTTGCCGTGCTGCCGCTCGTGCTGGTGATGTGCACATCGTTCGTGCGCATCGTCGTCGTCCTCTCGCTCGTCCGTTCGGCGATCGGTGCCTCGGCACTGCCGCCGAATACCGTGCTGACCGGCTTGGCGCTCGTGCTGACGATGCTGGTCATGGCGCCGACGTTGCAACGCATCGAAAGCGTCGCGCTCGCACCGCTACAAGCGGGACGGATATCGCAAGGCGCCGCACTCGACCGCGCGGTCGTCCCGTTGCGAGCGTTTATGTTGCGCCAGACCCATCTCGCCGATATCGCGCTCTTTACGCGGGCCGCTCGGCTACCGCAGCTCTCGCCGAAGCTCACGCCGCTGCAGATTCTTATTCCGGCATTCGTGGTCGGAGAACTACGCAGCGCGTTCGCGATCGGCTTTGCGCTCTATCTGCCCTTCGTCGCGATCGATCTTGTGGTCGCCGCGACGCTGATGGGGATGGGGATGATGATGTTATCGCCGCCGGTCGTCTCGCTGCCGATCAAACTGCTGCTCTTCGTGATGGTCGACGGCTGGGCGTTGCTCTGCGGAGGCGTTCTTTCGAGCTTTCGCTAACGACCGAGCATGGATATCGCCGAGCAGCTTGCGAGCCGCCGTCCGTTCTTTTCGTTCGAGTTCTTTCCGCCGAAAGACGATGCCGGGCGCGAAGCGCTCTTTGCAACGATCGCTTCGCTCGAGGCGCTCGGCCCGGCCTTCGTCTCGATCACATACGGCGCGGGCGGTTCGACGCGCGCGCGCACCGTGGAACTGGCGAAGCAGATCGCCGAACGGACGGGCATCACCGTGCTCGCACACGTGACGGCTTATGGGCAGAGCCGGCCTGAGTTGCGGGCGCTCTTCGACGAACTCAGCCGAGCGGGTATCCGGAACGTGCTGGCGCTGCGCGGCGACCCACCGCGCTCCGGCGAGGTAAACGCGGGTGAGTTTCCCTACGCGAGCGATCTCATTACCTATCTCGCGCGTTCGTACGATTTTTGTATCGGTGCGGCGTGCTATCCCGAGGTGCATCTTGAGGCCGCGAGTCCGGAGGCCGATCTTGCGTATTTGGCCGCGAAGGTCGCTGCGGGGGCGCGCTTTTTAATAACGCAGTTGTTTTTCGATAACGATAAATATTTTGCGTTTGTCGAACGGGCGCGCGCCGCCGGCATAAACGTGCCGATTTTGCCGGGTATCATGCCGATTACGAATTACGACCAAATCGCGCGATTCACGAAGATGTGCGGCGCGACGTTTCCGCCGAAATTAATCGCGGAGTTGGAAAAGCAACGCGAGCACCCGAAGGCGATCGAAGATCTCGGCGTGGCCTACGCTGCGGTACAGGCGATGGAGCTGTTGCGGGGCGGCGCTCCCGGCGTGCACTTTTACACGCTCAATAAATCGCCGGCGGCACGCGCGATCGGCTCGGCCTTACTCGCCGCCAGCGCGTGGCGCCCGGTCTTCAAATAGCGCGAGTCGAGGTTAGGTAGAAAACGACCCAAGCGGAAGCGGGGTGCAGCTTTGGTAGGACGTTTGTCCCTGCACCAGCGAGACCGTCCAGGTGTAGCCGGTCGGAAGCGTCTGATTCAGATTGCCCGAGTAAAAGAAGTCGGATTGGAAGGGATGATATCCGGTGGGGTCGGCGACAGCTGTCAATCCGTTCGTCAAGATCGATTGCCCGCCCCCGTTGCTCTGCACCTGTAACGACCACGAGCTCGGTGAGACGGAGAGTGCGTTACTGTTTCCGTTCACGACGATCTCCACCGAGCCGACGTTCGAGGCAGTCGTTTGGTTTTGCGGGCGCGCGAGCTGAACTTGCGCGCCGGGATTGCACTGGATGATTCCGCCGTACGGTATCCCGCCGGAATTGCCGGAGTTCCCGCTGCACGCGGTCGCGAAAAACAGGAGGGCGGCGACTGCGCTGCCGGCGATCGTTCCGCGGATCGGGCGGTTCGTTGAATGCATGGTGGGTGACTCCGTTCTCTCTCGGTGCGGCTTTGCACCGCGCTCGTCATCAAGCATAGGGCGCGCGACGCGGGCCTGTATGTGCAAAACGGAACTGACGAGCGATCCGTTACCGGAGTGCGACGAGCGAAGAAGCTTCGTCTGATTTCGGGCTCTGAGTTTTTCCTGAGTCCGTCGAAGGACACGTTGCGCGAACGGCGCCTGCGAACGCCGCGGTTGCATCGCGCGAAGCGCGAACGGCGCCTGCGAATGACCCGACGAACGCTTAAGCGAGCGGCGAGGACCCTGACATTGCTTGTCCGAGCCGCGAGCGTCTAGTGAGGAGCGGTCGTCGCAGGCGCCGTGAGGAAGGCCCCTCGATACGGGCGCGAGCGCGCCCTACTCGGGATGACAGCAGCGTCCCTCGATACGGGCGCGAGCGCGCCCTACTCGGGATGACAGCAGCGTCCCTC
>JABEUW010000098.1 GCA_013043945.1 Vulcanimicrobiota bacterium
ATCCTTGGGCGCGGCGGCGGCTCGTACGAAGATCTCTTCCCGTTCAACCGCGCGGAGGTCGTCCGTGCGATCGTTGCCGCGCGCACGCCGGTGCTGACGGCGATCGGACATAGCGCGGATATTCACCTCGCCGACCTCGCTGCCGACGAACGGGCGAATACCCCGAGCCTCGCCGCAGACCGGGTGCTCGCAGGTTGGATGAAGGCGGCGGAGTGGCTGCCGAAGATGAACGAACGGCTCTTCAATGCAGCCGAACGTCGAATCGACTTCGCCGCGCGTGGGATCGAATCGCGCGCGCGCATGCTCGGCGACACGATAGCGCGCCGCCTTGCGACGAAGCAGAGCGCCTTGGTGCAACGAGAGCGCGCACTCGTCGCCCTCGATCCGCGCGCACGGCTCGCCGGCCGAGCGGCGGCGATCGCGACCCGTAGCGAACAACTCTCTGCCGCTTCGGCGGCTCTGCTCCGCCGCGCGGGGACGCGGATGGATGCAAACAAGGAGCGGCTTCCGGAGCGTCTCGATGGGCTCTTCGCGCGCAAACGTTCCCTCCTCGACCTCGCTGCTGCGGCGTTGCGCGGTGCCGACCCCAATGCGCCCTTGCAGCGCGGGTACGCGATGGTTCTACGCGATGGTGCCGTCGTTCGGAATGCGGCTCAATTACGCGTCGGGGACGAAATTCGTGCGCGCTTCGGGCGCGGGTCTGCCTCCGCCCGCATCGAAAGCATCGGAACTGAGGAGGGAAATGCATGAACGAACCCAGTGAGCGTTTCGAACAGAAGCTCGCCCGGATCGATGCGATCGTAAAGGAGCTGGCGAACGAGCAGACGACGCTCGACCGTGGGGTCGCGCTCTTTCAAGAGGGTCGAGCGCTTATTACCGCCTGCGAGACGCTGCTCAAGGGCGCGCAGGAGCAGGTCGATGCCTCGACGCGCGGCGAGGTAAAACCATGAGCGGCGGATGCTGCGCTTCATGTGGAGCGGCGTGTGCGGCCTCGGCGGCTTCATGTGCCGCATGCGGAGCGGCGGCCGCCGTCATCGCTGCCGAACGTGCGAGCGCCGGAAACGGCGCCTCAGGCATGCCGTTACCGGCTCGATCGGCGCTCAGCGTTCTTCTGATCGGCGTCGGCCTCGTGCTCATCGCGGCGGTTGCGGTGATTGCAGCTTCTTTCGCTCCGCACTAACCGCCGGCGATCGCACCGATAATCAGGAGCGGTTCTCGTCCATCGACGACGGCATCGGGAAGCGGGCTCTCGATATCGGCGTGCGAAAGGTCGCTGTTACAGGCGTAAAAGCGCACCATCGGCCGGCGCTTCCGCTCTCCGTGGCTGAGGATCGTTCCGCGTAGCGCGGGGAAGCGCGCTTCGATGGCCGCGATAACGGCGGAGATCGTCGCTCCCTCGCCCGGATCGACTTCGAGCTCGCCGTTCACGTTTGCCAGCACCTTGAGGGCTGCCGGCAGAATCACGCGGATCACGCGAACGTTTGTACCTCGACCGAGAGCACCGGCGGAAGATCGCGAGCGATCGCGCTCCAGGAGTCGCCGCCATCGGGGGAGACGTAGATCTGCCCGCCCGTCGTACCGAAATAGATGCCGCAGGAGTCGAGCCGATCGACGGCCATTGCGTCGCGTAACACGTTGACGTAGCAATGCTCTTGTGGAAGGCCTTTGGTGAGCGCCTCCCATTCGTTGCCGCCGGTCGTGCTTCGGTAGACGCGTAGCGCGCCGTCAAGCGGGAAGTGTTCGCGGTCGCTCTTGATCGGAACGACGTAGAGCGTCTCGGGATCGTGCGCGTGGACGTCGATGGCAAAGCCGAAATCCGTGGGGAGGTTCCCGCTAATTTCGTGCCACAGGTCGCCGGCGTTCTCGCTGCGCATCACATCCCAATGCTTTTGCATGAAGAGCACGTTCGGTTTTGCCGGATGCATGGCGAGCCGATGGACGCAATGGCCGACCTCCGCGTTGGGATCGGGAATATACTCCGATTGCAATCCGCGATTGATCGGTAGCCAGGTCGTGCCGCCGTCATCGCTTCGGAATGCTCCGGCAGCCGAGATGGCGACGTAGAGTCGATTCGCGTTGCTTCGATCGAGGAGAATGGTATGCAGGCACATGCCGCCCGCCCCGGGATGCCAGGTGGACCCCGTACTATGGTTCCGTAATCCGGAGAGTTCGCGCCAATGCTCGCCGCCGTCATCGGAACGGAAGAGTGCTGCATCCTCGACTCCCGCGTACACGAGATCGGGGTCGAGCGGCGAAGGCTCGAGGTGCCAGACGCGCTTAAACTCCCACGGACGCGAAGACCCGTCGTACCATTGGTGCGTTCCGCGAATGCCGTCGTACGCAAATTCGTTATTGACGCTCTCCCACGTTCGCCCGCCGTCGTTCGAGCGTTGAACGATCTGCCCGAACCAACTGTTACTCTGCGATGCGTAGAGACGCTGGGGATCGGCCGGCGAGCCGGCGATATGATAGATCTCCCAGCCCGCGAAGAATGGGCCGTCGATCTTCCAGCGGTCGCGCTTGCTATCGGCTTCGAGAATAAAGGCGCCTTTTTTCGTGCCGGCGAGAACTCGAACTCCACTCATATCGAACTTCCTCCGTCGCGAGAGCCTGCGGCAGTAGCGAGCTTCCCTCCTGTTGACACGCCCAAGCGCATGGGAGAGCATCGGCGAGCCCATCGCGAAGAAGTACGATATGAAAGGTACGCGACTCGACGATGCGGTCGCAGAGCAACTCGGGGTCTCGCGCTCGCATGCTCGGAGCCTCATCCTCGAGGGCCGCGTTCGCGTCGGCGGCGTGCCCGCGCAGAAAGCGGGGGCGAACGTGCCGCCGGGTGCAGAGATCGAGGTGCGTCGCCCGCGGCGTTTCGTCAGCAGAGGCGGCGAGAAGCTCGAAGCCGCGCTCGAGGCCTTCGCTCTCGATGTGGCCGGCGTACGCGCGCTCGATATTGGTGCTTCGACGGGCGGATTCACCGATTGTCTGCTCCAGCGCGGCGCGGCGCATGTGACCGCGCTCGATGTGGGATACGGTCAACTCGATTGGCGCCTGCGGAACGACCCGCGCGTCACGGTCATGGAACGGACGCACGCCCGCAATCTTCCTGCAGAGCATTTTGCGCTACCATTCGATCTCATCGTGATCGACGTTTCATTTATCTCGCTCCATACGATTCTCGCCTCGGCGATTCGTTTTCTCACGCCCGCCGGCAGAATCGTTGCGCTGGTAAAACCACAATTCGAAGCGGGGCGCGAACGGCTCGGGCGTGGCGGCGTGGTTCGCGATCCGGAGGTGCATCGCGCCGTCTTGCGCGAGGTGTTGGGCGCGGCGAGCGCCCTCGGGTTACCCCCTGCGGCACTGATCGCCTCGCCGCTCACCGGGCCCGCCGGCAATCGAGAGTTCCTCGTGGAGTTGCGGCGTTCGGGCGAATCGCTCGCCGAGGCACGAATCGACGAGGTCGTCGGCGAAGACCTCTCGGTACCATGAAGACGCTCTCGTTCGCGCGGCGTTCGGTCGCCATCCACCTCTCGTCGCGCGAATCGGCGCACGCCTACGCGAAGCAATTCGTCGCGATGCTTGAGGCACGCTCGATCTCGTGCGTCGTTCTCGACGACCGAGCGGGCGATCCAGAGGCGCTCGCGCGCGTCGATCTTCTCGTGAGCATTGGAGGCGACGGCACGCTCTTGCGCGCGGCGCGGCGCGTCGTCGATCTCGGAATACCCATCCTCGGCATCAATACCGGGCGTTTGGGCTTTCTTACCGAGTTCGATAGCGACGATCCGCGGATAGTGCAACTTCCCGATCTCCTCGATCGCGGCTTGCTGATCGAAGAGCGCGCCGCGCTCCAGGTGGAGGCGCGCGGCGAGAAACATTTCGCATTGAACGACGTCGTCGTGCGCAAGGGCGATATCGCGCGCGTCGTGCCGTTTCGCTTGCATCTCGACGATGAGGAGGCGGTCGGCGTCCCCGCCGACGGCATCTGCGTCTGCACGCCGACGGGATCGACGGCGTACTTTCTCTCCGCCGGCGGCTCGCTGATCTCTCCGCGGGTCGACGCCTTCGGCGTGGTGCCGTTGCTGCCGCATACGTTGTTCTCGCGCCCGCTCATCGTTGCCGGCGACGCACGCGTGACGATTCTCTGTGACGCCGATCTCGGCGGAGCGCACCTGGAGTGCGACGGCGATGTCGTGACCGAGATCGCGCCGAACGAGCCGGTGCTCGTCTATCGCTATCCGCGATTGGTCCGTTTCGCACGAGTCGAAGCGCTCCGATTCTTCGAGCGGCTCGAGGCGAAGCTTCGTTGGGGTGCCTCGATCGTCGAAACCGTCCGGTAGGCGACCGCGTGCTACGATCGCTTCGCATCGAAAATTTCGCGCTCATCCGGAGCGCCGAGGTGGAATTCGGAGCGGGGCTCACCGCATTTACCGGCGAGACCGGCTCGGGGAAATCGATGCTCTTGGGCGCGCTCTCCTTCGCGTGCGGGATGCGGAACGATTCCGAGAGCATCGCGCGTCCGAACGAACGCACGCTGGTCACCTTGCGTCTCGACGCCGACCCGGAGTTGCTTTCGTGGCTTGCAGAGCGCGGGTACGAAATCGACGAAGACGAAGAGATCGCGCTCGAACGTGAAATCTCGCGGAGCGGAAAGAGTGCGGCTCGCATCTGCGGACGGAGCGCGAGCCTCGCGACCTTGCGCGAACTCGGTCGTGAGATCGTCGATATCGTCGGCCAGCACGAAGCGCAACGGCTCACCGCAGCGAGCTTTCAGCGAACGCTCCTCGACCGTTTCGGCGGCGCACCCTCGCTCGATGCGGCGGCTGCAGTCGCCGATGCCTACCGAGCGCTCCAAGAAGCGCGCGATCGGTATGCCGCACTCGACAGCGCGCGCCGAACGCAGCACGAGCGCGAAGCATTTTTGCGCGACGCACTCGCAGCGCTCGCTGCATTGCGCCCGCAACCGGGAGAATACGCGTCGATGCGCGAGCGCCGCAGCCTACTCGCGCACGGCGAGCGCATCGCGGGCGCGTTGCGTGCCGCACACGAAGCGCTCCGCGGCGAGGAGGAATCGGCCGATCGTGCGATCGGTAGCGCCGATGCGGCGCTTCGTTCGGTCGCCTCACTCGCGCCGGAGATCGCCGGCTTGGCATCGCGCGTTGAAGCGTTGCAGGGAGAGCTCGTCGACGTGGCGCTCGAACTCGACCGCTCGCTCGAACGTCTCGAACGCGCTCCCGGCGAACTCGAATCGCTCGAATCGCGCGCTGCGGAGTTCGAACGTATCGCGCGTCTCTACGGAAACGGCGAGCCCGATGCGCTCGGCGCGCGCTGGGAAGAGCTACGCGAAGCTTCGGATCTGCTCGAAAGCGGCGAGGAACGCCTCGCGGCAGCGCGCGAGAACGAACGCGCCGCAGAGGGTGCTCTCGCGGCAGCCGACGAGCGTTTGCGCGCGGCGCGACGCGACGCCGCACGACGCCTCTGCGCGAGCGTCGAGGCGGAGTTCGCTGCACTCTCGCTCGCCGGTGCCCGATTCGGCGTGGCCTTCGAAGCGCGCGGCGAGATTGGGGCGCAGGGAAGCGAGCGCACGATTTTCACCTTCTCTGCGAACGTCGGTGAACCCGAGCGCGCGCTGGCGAAGATCGCCTCGGGCGGCGAACGCTCGCGCGTGTTGCTCGCACTCGTGCTCGCGCTGGCGGCGGTGCGCCGCGGCGCGAGTTATGTTTTCGATGAGGTCGATGCAGGTATCGGTGGTGCGGTCGCAGCCGCCGTCGGCGAGCGTTTGGCTCGTTTAGCGAGCGACGCACAGGTAATTTGCGTCACGCACCTCGCGCAGATCGCCGTGCACGCGCGCGCACAGGTGGTGCTGGAAAAAGTCGCCATCGGCGATACCGCGGCGATTGCCCTCTGCCCGGTCGACGCTCCGAGCGAACGTGAAAGCGAGATCGCCCGCATGCTCTCCGGCGAGCCGCATCGACAGGCGCTCGAACACGCGCGCGAGATGATCGCGCGCGCTGCGGAGTTCAGGGAATTTGGTGGATCTTCAGGACGTTCGTCCCGCCCGCGCCGACCGGCATCCCGGTCGTAAAGGCGATCAGGTCGCCGCGTTCGACGAAGCCCTCTTCCTGCATGCGCCGCTCGGTGACGTACAAGAGAACGTCGATCGATGCGTACTGGTCGATCAGTAACGCCTCGACGCCCCAAACCAACGCCAGTCGCTGTGCGACCCTCCGATGCGGGGTGAGCGCGACGACGCGCGCACTCGGCCGGAATGCGGCGATGTGATGGGCGGTGTTTCCGGTAGTGGTGCCGGTAACGATAAAGGGAATCTTGAGTTCGCTACTCGCCCGCGTCGCAGCCTCGGCGATCGAACTGGCGATCGTCGGCTCGCTTTTCTCTAATCGTCGGTCGCGTAGCGTCGCGTGCGGATAATGCTTTTCGATCTCGCGCGCGATCTCGGCCATGGTGCGGACCGCTTCGGTCGGATAGGCGCCGCGCGCGGTCTCGCCGGAGAGCATTATGGCGTCGGTCCCGTCGAGGATCGCGTTGGCGACATCGGCGACCTCGGCACGCGTCGGGCGGGAGTTCGCGGTCATCGATTCGAGCATCTGCGTCGCCGTCACGACCGGCTTGCTCGCTCGATTGCAACGGGCGATAAGATCTTTTTGAACCAACGGTACCTGTTCGAGCGGAATCTCGATTCCGAGATCGCCGCGCGCGACCATGATACCGTCGGCGGCTGCGATGATGCGGTCGATATCTTCCAACGCCTCGTGCTTCTCGATCTTCGCCAGCACCGGAACGTGCTTTCCACGCTCCTTCATAAACTTTTTCACGCGATCGATATCGTCGACGCTGCGTACGAACGAGACGGCGACGTAATCGACCTGTTGCTCGAGCCCAAACGCGAGATATTCAAGATCGCGGTCGGTAACGGCGTCGATATTCAACGAACCGTCGGGGTAGTTGATTCCTTGGCGAGCGCGCAGGTCGCCGCCGAACTCGACGGTGGTGACGATGTGCTCGGTATCTTTTTCGATGATGCGCAACGTGATCGAACCGTCTTGCAGGTAGATGCGTTTCCCAACTTCGACATCGTGCGGCAACGCGGCGTACGAGACGCTGACGCCTTCGTTGCCGCCGACGCGATCGTCGACGTAGAGGTCGAAACGGTCGCCACGCTCGAGCCGCACGCTCTCGATCCCCGCGGCGAAGCCTCCGGTGCGTACCTTCGGTCCCGGAAGATCCTGTAATACCGCAATGTGGATGCCTAATTCGTCGGCGAGCTCGCGCGCGCTGCGAATGACCGCGGCGTGTTCGTCGGGCGTGCCGTGCGAAAAATTCAAGCGAAATACGTTCGCACCGGCGACCAGCAGCGAACGCATAACGCTGCGTTCCCGTGAGGCGGGGCCGATCGTCGCAACGATCTTCGTCCGTTTTTGCATGATCGGTTCCATCGTTCTTCGCGATGCGCGCCCGAGATTGCAGGCTCCTGCGTGCCCGGGCGCGCAATACGCGCCGAAGCGATGAGCGAGCAATCGGCCGACGACCGCGATCGACGCGAACAGGGGAAGCGCAACGCCCTTAGCGCGTTTGGGTCGCTCGCGCTCCACGCACTGATGGCGGCGACGCTTTTCACGATCTCCATCGCCCCCTCGGCGCAAGAACCCGAGGCCAACGCGAGTACGTCGACCGTCCTCATCGTCGAACGACAGGTCGCCGCGGTTCGCGCCAATCCGCGTCCGCAGCCGCCGAAGCCGCAGGTCGTTCCGCGCCCGCCGCAGCCGCCGCGCCCGCCCCAACAACCGCGCCTGCTCTCGGTGACGCGGCCATCGGCCTCACCGCAACCGCCGCCACGCCCGATTCGCACGCCCCGCCCCTCGCCGGCACCGAGGCAGGCCGCTCCAACCGCTCGCCCGAGCCCTGCCCCGCTCGTCGCGCGCGTCGCCCCAAGCCCAAGTCCCATGCCGACGCTCGCTCCGCGGCCATCGCCGCAGCCGACGCTGACGCCGCGACCGATCCCCTCCCC
>JABEUW010000099.1 GCA_013043945.1 Vulcanimicrobiota bacterium
TCGATCGCGCGAGCGAGATCCGCGGCCGTCATTCGAGGCTCGTGTACTCCTTCGTGAATCAGCAGCAAGCCGGCATGATCGTCGCGACCGAAAAGCAGCTCCGTAAAATCGGCGGCATCCTTCGTGACGATCGCTCGCCGTTGTGCGACCGCGTAGGAGACGACATCCTCATCCCGAGCTCCGGAGCCAATTGCGGCAACGACCGTTTCGACGTCGTGGCCAGCGGCGCGCAGGCGAGAGAGCAACTCGGCTTGCGCACAATTCTCATCGATGAGCAGGCGCACGATGGGTTATGCGCGGCTCGGCACGCCGCCAATCTTCGGCGGCCTCAGCATCGACGAGGGAGCGGTTGCGCGCAACATAATCGAGGGCTTCGGCGACGGCAAGCGGATCGAGTTCGAACTGCGAGGCCGCCTCGTCGATCGTCCAGTCGTTCGCTTCCATGCTCGCCACGAGCTGACCGGCGGTGATGCGATGCCCTTTGATCGAGAGCTGTTTGCGCCACTGATGCGGCACGTGGACGAGAAAGCGATAGCGTGACTCCGGGCGGATCGCGCTGGTAATTTCCGGCACCGCATCGACCGCCCGAGGATCGTCGCCGGGAAGAAACGAGACGACCGAGCCCTGGTCAATCGCGGCGGAGATGCGGGCGAACAGGGCAAGCAGCGCCCTGCCGGTCTCGGAGTCCCCCTCGGTTCCCAGCGCTCGCCGGGCCCGCTCCAAAGTAAGCTCGTCCTCACTGCGCAGGTCGATCTGCATTCGGCGCCTCTTCATGCCTCCATTTTACCTCCAATTTGGAGGCGGCACAACTCTTTGAAGCCGGTTCACGAGGCCTGCGACGTTATTGCAGCAAAGCTGAGCGTTCCTGGGCCACCGACCCGGCGCCGAGTGAACCGCATTACCCCGCTGCCGGATAATCGAGATCGCGCACCGCCGCGGGCCGCGAGGGATTCGGAATAGCACTTCGGCTCGCCGACCTCACCAGTTAGACCGCCGCGCAGCCTCATGCCGTTGGTCGTGCCGCGGTTTCTCACTCATATTTAGGCGCCTACCTAGCCTAACTATCGATATATTGCTATAATTAGGCTCGAATGGCGTCAAAAATAGCAACGTCCCTCCAGGCCATAATCGACCTTGCCGAGCTCCAAGGCGGCCTCTTTTCTGCGGGTCAGGCGGCAGAGCAGGGCATAACCCATTCTGCGCTTTCGACGATGACGCGGGGAGGCTACCTCGCACGCGAGGCGTGGGGCGTTTACCGCCTCAGCACGTGGAAGATCTCGCCTCACGCCTCGCTTTGGAGGGCAGTGCTTTGGGCACAGGTCGGCGATTCAGCGACTCAGCCGGTCATCTCGCATCGCTCAGCACTGGCGCTGCACGGCGCCTCGCTTGACAATCCGGTAAAAATCGAATTGACCTTGCCGTCGGAGAAGAGGCGTATCACGCGCCGCCAGCCACCACCCGCCGTCCGCTTGCACTTTCGCAGTCTACGGAAAGACGAAAAAACGACCGTCGACGGCCTTCCGGCGACGACGATGTTTCGCACGATGGTTGACCTCCTGATCGATCGCGAGGCGAAGGATGCGGTCTCATACGTCATGGCACACGGTGTGCATGACGGAAAACTCTCCGACGCCGAGTATCGGCGGTTACGCCCATTGTACGATCTCGACGCCGAGCTACTCGATCGAATTCTCAACGAGCATCGATCCAAATGACGAGGCCGATCGGACGCAACGCTCTCGCAACGCGCGTGCGCGCGCAGGCAGATAGTGCAGGTATCGCAGATCAACGAATGCGCCTCTGGGTTGGCGCAGCGGCGTTGCTGCAAGTATTGGCGTCGGCCGTGCTCGAAGGCGCATTTCCGGCTTTTTACGTTAAAGGCGGGTTCGCCCTCGAACTGAGATTTCGCCGGCACGCCCGAGCCAGCCAGGATATCGATCTCGTCGTGCCGATCGACATGGCATCGATCGTCGCTGCTTTTCGCACAGCGCTCGCTGGCCGTAGCTGGGATAATTTCACCTTCCGTGTCAAGGATACCGTCCGCGAACGCGAGCATGTAATGCAGGTTTCCGTACAATCCGAGTATCTTGACGGTCCTTGGTGTTCGCTGATTATCGAACTGGGAGGGGGAGAGATCGATGATCGCGAGATGGTGGAGGCATTCCCCCTGCAGCCGTTCGGGCTCCGGGATCCAGACCGCGTTCCGTGCCTAAATCGATTCGCACAAATCGCCCAAAAGCTTCATGCGGCCAGCGATCCATCGCCTCAAAACATGCGCTATCGCGACCTCGTCGATATTTTCTTACTCGACAGCATGCTCGAGCGTGATGATGCCAAACTGCGCGCGAACATCGAGGAAACCTTCACGCGCCGTGCGCAGCATCCGTGGCCATCGCCAATTACGATGAAACCGGGATGGCGCGAGCCGTTGACTCGGATGCTCAACGACATGGGACTAGAACTAACAGTTGATCAGATTCACGGACACGTTGTTGAACTCATCGCTCGAATTTTGGGGATTGAAATGGCTACAAATTTCGAATACGTCTTTATGGTTATCGAGGGATGGCACCAAGTGCCTGACGTAACGTCGTTTGCAATAAAGAACGACGACCGGTATAACACTTTCGTACGGATGACGTCGCAAGAAGGCTACAGGCTGGTACATCTTCTTCGATATCCATCGACGACTGTGACGACGGCAATGCTTGCAGTGCTCGAACGCCCGAAGCCCGAGCCTACGTAATGCGGAGTTTGTTGTACGATGCGTGCCGACGGCAAGGGCGACGGTGCTATAGCCTAAGAGCGCATCCAACGGTCAATACCTCCACTCCTCATGCCCACCGGCAGCTCATTGCCTTGATCGCGTAGCAACTCGCGCGACGTCGTTAATATCCGGGTTGCGAATCTTTTCGAACCACCGGTGATCGGTAACCGTCTGTTGAGGACCGTCTTGCGCTGCGGGTCGTCGTTCACGATGATAGAGGAAACGCGTCTTCCATCGTGAGGTCTTCATGGCATCAACCAAA
>JABEUW010000100.1 GCA_013043945.1 Vulcanimicrobiota bacterium
CCGTCGCAGCCGTCTCTATTACCTCAGCGATCTCGTCGGCAAAGCCGCCCGCATCAAAGAGAGAAAGACCGCGCGCTAGGGCCGCGACGCTGCTCGCGTTCTTCGCCCTCATTGCGTTGCTCGTTGCTTTTCTTTTGCGAGCGTTGCCGTTTCGGCGACGCTCGCTTCGTTTCAGCGCCGACCTCGCGCTCGTAGCGGGGTTGGTCGCGCTCTTCCTCACTCCATTTACGATCCGCATATTCGTCGTTCCATCGATATCGATGGAACCGACCTTACGCGTCGGCGACGTGATCCTCGTCGATCGCTTGCCTTCGTTCTTCGGCATCGCGCCCTCCGACGGCAGTATCGTCGTCTTTCGCCCGCCGAGCGAGGTTGCGACGACCGACTTCGTCAAGCGAGTCGTCGCTCGCTCCGGCGATACGTTCGCGCTCGTCGACGGTATCGCCGAACGCAATGGGCGCGCGATCCGCGAACCCTATCTCGCAAATCCTCCGGCCTACGATCTCGCGGTCTCGGGCTTTTCGCTCGATCTCAACGGCGAGCCCTTGGCAGGGAACCTCGCGAGCATTCCCCCTCGTTCGCAGTGGGCGAGCGGGGACCGCGTGCCGAATGGGTACGCGCTCGTCCTCGGTGACAATCGAAATTACTCCGACGATTCGCACCTCTGGGGCTTTCTGAAGCTACGAGGGCATATTGTCGGGCAAGCGATCGCCGTCGTATGGCCGCTATCGCATATCGCACTCTTCAGCCTCGAATGAAAGACGCATGATCACTCCGCAGTTAATCGTTATTGCCGTCATCATCCTCATCGTCGTACGCGTTATTTTTTCGCTGCGCCCCGTTATTGCGGGCACGAACGGAAAAAGTCGAACCATCGCGCGCGAATATCTCGACGTCTTTATTTTTGCCGGCGCCGCAGCGTGGTTCGTAACGTCGTTCATCGGGCGCACCTATTTTATTCCGTCGGGTTCGATGTTGCCGACGTTGCAGATCGGCGATCTTCTCGTCGTCGATAAGTTCGAATATCGCTTTCATCCGCCGCACGACGGCGACATCGCCGTCTTTCCGCCGCCGTTACCGAGCCCCGACGATTTCATCAAGCGTGTGGTCGGCAGCCCCGGCGACACCATCGAAATCAAGGGCGGGACCGTCTTCCGTAACGGCGTCGCGCTCAAGGAACCCTACATCGCGCAACCGCCCGATTATTCATTGCAGATTCGGAATTACGATATCTACGTCAACGACGGCTTCGGATGGCAACCCCTCGACCCCGCCCAAGCGAATATTCCCCCGCGCAAAGATTGGCTCGCCCCCAATCGCATACCGCCGCACTGCTATCTCATGCTCGGCGACAATCGCAACGACTCGGAAGACTCACATATTTGGGGCTTCGCCCAGGATAGCGGGCGCTTCTACACCGGCCCGCGCGCGGGCAAGCCAGCCTCGTTTACCGGGCGTGCCGTACTGATCTTCTGGCCGTTCTCGCAGGCAAGAATTCTCCCGGGGTAAAAGTCTCTTTTCCCGTGTGGGAACGCGTGGGTCGAGCGGCGATTTTTCTCGGCGAGTCGATCGTTCTTCTCGCCATCGTTCTCGCGACGATCTTCGTTCGCATTCCCCAGGTCGACGGCGCCTCGATGGCGCCGACGATTCCGAGTGGGGCAATCGTCATCACCGAGAGCCTCAGCGGGGCCTTCGCGCCTCCGCAGCGCGGCGAGATCGTCGCTTTCTCACTCGATCTCTCGCGCCAGGAGACCTACATCAAACGCGTGATCGCGCTCCCCGGCGACCGCGTTCGCATTGACAAAGGCGCCGTTTTCGTGAACGGTGTTCGCATCCATGAACCCTACGTCCATTTCCACGACACTCGCTCCATGCCCACGCTGCTCGTGCCGGCCGGCAAACTCTTCGTGCTCGGCGACGACCGCCCACACAGCGAAGATTCACGTTTCTTCGGCCCGGTCGCCGAGTCGCACGTGATCGGCCGCGCCTGGTGGATCCTTCTGCCCTTCGCTCGTTTTGGGCCGCTATGAGCGATCCGCTCGACCGCGTCGTCCAATGGTATCCGGGGCACATGGTCAAGGCCATGCGCGGAATAGGAGAGCGCCTCGCGCTCGTCGATCTCGCTATTGAGGTCGTCGATGCCCGCGTCGCGCTCAGCGGCGCGAACCCCGATCTCGCACGCGTCCTCGCCGAGAAGCCGCGCATGCTCTTGCTCTCGCGCGCCGATCTCGCAAACCCGGCGATCACTCAGGAATGGCTCGAGCGCTATCGCGCGCGGGGCATTCGCGCACTGGCATTTAACGCCCGGAGCCGCCGCGATTGCAGCTTCGTTCGCGACGAGATCGTGCGCTTCGCCGAAAGCGTTCGCGGCACGACGCGCGCGATGATCGTCGGCATTCCGAATTCGGGGAAATCGACCGCGCTCAACGCGCTGCTCGGGCGTGCGGCGGCTCGCGTGCAGAATCGTGCCGGCATCACGCGTTCGCTGCAGTGGTTTCGCCTCGCTCCCGACGTCGAGCTGATGGACACGCCGGGAATCTTAGTACCGAAGATCCCCAATGCCGACGCTCAATGGCACCTCGCCCTC
>JABEUW010000101.1 GCA_013043945.1 Vulcanimicrobiota bacterium
CGAACTCCCGAGACCGGTAAAGGTCTGCTCGCTTTCCAAGCGAGTGCATTCGACCACTCTGCCACCTCTCCAGGGCGACGCCCAGCCTTGGCTGCCCGCTTGGGGGAAACCTCCGAGCCGCTATTCCCAGGACGGACGCCGGTGAGACAACTTTTTTAACAATACTAGACAGCGCTCGCTTGCTACGCTACGCTCGCTCGACCCCCCAAGCCGCGTACAGGGGGCTCAACCCATTCCGATCTGGGAGGGCGACCGTGAGTGCAGGGATGCTCGGGACCGAAGATCCACCGGCAATTCGCGCCTGTGAGGCCCTGATCGCCGAGGCGATCGAGCGCGGGGCCTCCGATATTCACCTCGAGCCCCGCTACCGGGGCGGCCTCGCGCGGCTGCGCATCGACGGCCTGCTGTTCGACGGCACGGAGTTCGAGCCGGTGCTCTTCGATCGCGTGGTGACGAGAATAAAACTGCTCGGTGGAATCGATATCGCCGAGCGGAGGAGGCCGCAGGACGGCCGCTTCAGCGCCGGTGCGTTCGACGTTCGCGTGGCAACGATGCCGCTGTTGGAGGGCGAGCGCGTAACGGCACGACTGCAAGCAAACGACGCGCGTTTGCCGGCGATCGACGCGCTCGGTTTCGAAGACGAGATGCTCGCTCGCTTTCGCTCGTTGGTGCGCTCCCCACAGGGGTTGCTGATCGCCTGCGGCCCGACGGGGAGCGGGAAAACCACCACGATCTACTCCGCTCTCGCGGAACGGATCGGGAAGACGGAGAGCCTCTGCAGCATCGAAGATCCGGTCGAAATTCGCACGCCGGGAATCAACCAGGTGCAAGTGCACGAGAAAGCCGGCCTTACGTTCGAAAGCGCGATGCGTGGGCTCTTGCGTCACGATCCCGATATCGTCTTCGTCGGTGAGATTCGAGACCGCGAGACGGCGGAACTCGCCGCCAGTGCAGCGCTCTGCGGACGATTGGTCGTGAGCACCCTGCATGCAGCCGACGCGTGGACTGCGAGAATGCGCATGCTCGACCTTGGAATCGCCGAGCGGCTCGTTGATGGGGCGGTGACGGCGTATCTCTCGCAACGTTTGCTGCGTCGCGTGCAACCCGATGGCTCCTACTCCGGACGCGTCGGGATCTTCGAGTTGGCCGCTCCGGCCGCACTCGTCGGAAGAAGCCTCTCCGACCCGTCCCATCCCCTCCGCATGGATGCCGAGCGCCACGTACGAGATAAGCGAACGACGGCAGCAGAAGTGGAGCGAGTGCTCGGGGCAAGCCGTTGATGCAGGCCGTCACCCGCTGCCTCTTCGACGATCTTTTTTACGAAGCTCGCCGTCTTGGCGCATCGGACGTACATCTCGCGCCGGGTCGCCCTCCCGCGATACGCGTGGACGGTACGTTACGCACCACGAAATCGGCGGCACTCTCCGAACGAGCGCTCGCGGAGCTCTTTAACGAGGCGGCACCATGCACGGAGCCGACACTCCCGTTCCATACCGATAGTACCTTCGTGCTTACCGCGCCGCTGTGGGGGCGCACGCGTCTTCACTGGACGCAATCGCGTGCCGGCATCACGTGCGCGGTTCGGCTGCTTCCCAACGAGTGCCCCGCTGCAAAAACGCTCGGAATATCGCAGCGGCTCTGCGACCTCGTACAAACATCGCACGGACTCCTGTTGATCGTCGGCTCGACCGGCAGCGGTAAATCAACGACGCTAGCGGCACTCTTGGCCGTCGCTGCCGCCGCACGCTACCGAAAAATCGTGACCTTGGAGCAGCCGATCGAGTTCGATCTCTCCCAGTTACCCGGAAGTATCGAGCAACGTGCTATCGGCACCGACGTTCCTACATTGAACGATGGAGTATTCTCTGCGCTGCGTAGCGACCCCGATGTCATCGCTATCGGAGAAGTGCGCAGCGCCGACGATTGTAACGCGCTCCTGCGAGCCGCCGAGACCGGCCATTTAGTCCTCGCGACGATGCACGCGGCAGATGCGGCCTCGTCGATCGATCGGATGCTGCGCTCGTTTCCCGGCGACGAGGCCGGGGTAGCGCGGACGGTGCTAGCAGATGTACTCATCGGCGTGAGCGCACAGAAATTGGTAGCCCAAACAACGGGTGGGCGGGCATTGGAAAGCGAGCTTTTGCTCGCCACCGACGCAGTGCGAGCGATCGTTCGGGACGGCAAATGCTATCAGTTGCGAAATGCGATGACGCTCGGAGGATCGTCGGGAATGAAGCGATTTGCTGGAACGCAGCGCTATGAATAACGCATTTCTCTATATCGCACGTCGTCCCGATGGATCGCGTTCCAGTGGTGTGCTCGGCGCCGAATCCTGGCATACGGCGGCAACGGAGCTCTTCGAGCGCGGCTTAACCGTCGTTTTTCTCGATCGAGAGCGGAGCGTGCATGCGCTTCTTCGGCCAAGCGAACGATTCAGGGGGGGCTCGGAGAAAGCCCGCCTTGCGTTTTATCGTTCACTCGGAACGCTCTTAACAGCGGGCTGCTCCTTTTCGCGATCCCTGCATATCTGCATCGCAAGATCCGACTCGCCCGCCCTTCGGGAAGCTCTACTCGGAACGCTAGCCCGGGTGGAATCGGGGAGGTCGTTTAGCGAAGCGCTTGCGGGGATGCCGCGCGAATTTCCGCCGAACGACGTCGCGCTGATACGTGCCGGCGAGCAAATGGGAAGCCTGGATGCCGCGCTGGTGCGTCTTGCCGGTCGGATGGAGAGAACGAGCGAACTTCGCGGACGAATTACCGGTGCAATCGCCTATCCGGCATGGGTTTTTCTCGCTTCGATCGCCATCATGGTGGGCCTAGCCGTTACGACCATGCCGTCGATTACTTCGCTCCTCAGAGAACTCGGAGCGAGGCCGAGCGGCTTGCTCTCCGTATCCATCGCCGTTTCCGAAGCGCTCTCGCAACCCGGGGGGCGGCTCGCGCTCTTCGGGGCGACCGTCGTCCTGACGCTTACCGGCGTCATGTTGCAAACGTGGCCCGCATTTCGGGCTGCGCGAGAGACGGCGCTGCTTCGGCTTCCCGTTCTGGGCAAAATAATCGCCGACCGATGTGCCGGCGAATTTTTTTCGGTCTGCGCGGAGCTCCTTCATGCCGGAGTCGGGATTGTCGAATCGATCGAGCTCGGAGCGAATGCTGCCGCGAACCAGGTGCTGCAACGCACCGCCAAGCGGTGGATCGGAAAGATCGAGTCCGGCGAAACGTGGTCATCGTCGATGGAGGGTGGTCCATTCATCGATGCCATGACCAAAACCATGACCGAACTCGGTGAGGAGACCGGTTCGCTCCCAACCCTTCTCGGTGCAATTGGAACCCATCGACTTTCGGAAGCGGAGGCCCGCCTTCGCCTGCTGACATCGTTGCTCGAGCCGTTAGCGATGCTCGCAATCGGCGGAATGGTCGCGCTTTTTGTCAGCGGAGTTCTTATTCCCATCTACAATGCTATAGGAGGAATACGATGACCGCCCCCGTTGCCCAGAATACTCACCAGTACAGCCGAGACGAGCTCTTTCAAAACTATGATTATCTCTGCGTGAATGCCGCCCGCCGTTATCGTGGCGATCCGATCTGTTATGACGACCTCCTACAGATCGGGCGCGTGGGTCTGATTAAGGCAATCGACCGGTACAATCCCTATCTCGGCGTTCCATTTGCGGCCTATGCATGGGCGAGCATTATCGGCGAAGTACGACATGCATTTCGCGACCAGACGGAATTGATTCGGAGACCGCGATCGGCGCGCCATCGCGAGCGGCAGGCTCGCCGTGTCTCCGAGCGCCTCACGCACCAACTCGGCCGCGCACCGACCTATGGGGAACTTCAGGATGCGCTTGTCGAGGTGGTCGGGCGCGCACCGCTCTCCGAGCCGATCCGTATCGCGCCGCTCGACGCCGTCGACCGTGCCGCCCCTTCGCTCGAAGCAGAGATCGATCGCGTCGTGGATTCACTCGCGCTTGGCGTGTGTATGCGCGAATTAACAGAGTTAGAACGCATCGTCGTTGTTCGAATTTATATGAGCGGAGCTGATCTTGCCGGTCTCGCCGCACAGTTGGGATATTCGACACGTCAAATATGTCGCATCCGTAAAAACGCATTGCAAAAACTAGCGGCACGATATGTCCAACGTTAATCGAATGCGGGAACGTACTCGGATATGTCAGCAATTCGACGCGGCAACTACGGATCGACATTGCAACGGGAGCGAGGCTTCACGCTGATTGAAATGATGGTCGTCGTCGCCATCATTGCCATCCTCGTGACGCTGCTCGTTCCGAATTTTATGCGCGCTCGTGCTCAGGCGCAGACCGCGGCATGCGAAGCGAACATGAAAGAAATCGCCACGGGCCTCGAGATGTATTATGCCGATAATTTGAGCTACCCGTCGGGGGCGGCGGCCGGGTCGAGTAACCCGGTCGACGCGGCCGATCCGCTGGTAAAATACTATTTAAAGCAGGCACCGGTCGACCCGGCTGCGGGCCCCGGTAAATATTACGCGTATAGTATCGTAGGTTCCGGCACCGGAGATGCGTCGTACACGATCGTCTGCCCCGGCTTGCATGCAGCATTGACGCTGCAGACGCTCAATGGCGGAACGGCTCCATCGAGCGATTCTTCGATACAGTATGATTCCAACACCGGTTTTAGCGTCCACTAGGCATGATCGAGAACCTACTCGCTGCCGCGGCTATCGGTGCACTAGCAAACGGTGGGCCTTGTACTGCCGCACGAGTGATTGCAGGCTCGGCGTTCTACAGGGGGCGCGATCGAGGGGTCGCGCTTTCCGCCTTCACCTTCGGCGCTTTCGTGACCGATGTTGCGCTGGTGAGCTCGCTCGGCCTTTTTTACCGCGCGCTGCAATATACAGGCTGGCTGTACGCTCTTGCGGCGGTGTCGGCATTACTAGGGGCGCTCTGGATCCTCTCGCGCCCTGCGGCGCATACATGTACCGAGTCGCGAGGTCACGCGAGCTCGGCTACCTATCCCATCCTCGCCTATCCTGTGTTCGCAGGTTGCGGAAGCGCGTTACTGCTTGGAGCCTGTTGTGCACCGTTTGTGTTCGCTGCGGCAGCGACCGTAGGTCGAGGTGCCGGCCCCATAGCGATCGCCCTTGCATACAGCGCCGCGCACGCCGGCGTCCCCCTGGTGGCAACCATCCTGTCGAGTCGGTGTTTGCCGGCAACGATCGGGGCGGAGATGCGCGAGGCGACGGTGACGATTCAAGCGGGCCTGCTCGTAGGATGCGCGATCTATTTCGGAGTCCTCGCATAATGGCGTCACCGTACATGCGTCGCATCGTGCTGGTCGTCTGCGCCTGTGCGCTCGCAGCTCCGCTCCTGCGCGGAGCGTTATGCGACGCTCTATTGGCAAGGGGAGACGGCGCATTAGCCGTCGGTTCGCAGAAGGCTGCATGGCAATACTATCAACGCGCGGAGGCGATCGGCGGATCCGCCAAAGCGCTTCGCAGAATCGTTACGCTCGCGCTACTGTCGAATGACCCAAGTATTCTCAGACGAGCGCTCCGCTCGCTGCGAGCGGTGAAACCCACGAAAACTCTTGGCCCGCTCCTTTTCGATCGGGCGCTTCTCGAGTGGCGTAACCACGATACCATCGCGGCCGAACGCGACGCGCGCACTGCGTCACGCTTGACGAGATCGATCGCCCCCCTATTGTTTGCCGGAATTCTCGCTCGCCACCGTGGTGCGAAGCGGGTTGCCTATCTGGATTTCCGGCAGGCACATCGCCGCGCTCCCAACGATCCCCGGCCGCTCTACCAACTGCGAAAAGGAGAACGCTAGATAACCGTGCTGTATGTGGTCTTCGTTGCCTGCTCTGCGGCAATCGCCTTCGGCCTCACCGAATTGCTTGCGTACGCCGGCCTCCGCGGCCTGATCGCCGATAGCATGCACTCAGGCCCGGCGGCGCTTATCGTGGTCCTGGTGTCGACACTCGTATGCCTCCACTTCCAAGCGGCTCGCGCTACCATCGAGTCCGTCATCCTCTGCAGTTCGCTAGCAAGCCTTGCAATGGTCGACCTACGCTCCGGGTACGTTCCCAACCTTGCGCTCCTCCCGTTGATTGCACTTGCGATCTTCCATCTTGCCGGCGGAAGCGAACTCTTCACCGGTATTTTTGGGGCGTTGTTGGTCGGCGGCATCGCACTCGCTCTGCACGTTCTGGGCAACGGGGTGAGCTTCGGACTCGGAGACGTCAAATTGCTCGCGCTTTTAGGCGGCATTCTCGGGCCGGAACGAAGCCTTATGCTTCTCGGCTACGCCTTTATCATCGGCGCGGGGATCGGGCTAACGCTGCTCGTGCTTGGCCGAGTCGCTCGGCGCGATGCGCTCCCTTTTGTACCAATGCTCGGCCTCGCGTTTCTCTGGCAGGCTGCAGCACATGCCCTCTAAATCACCGCGAAGCAGAGAATTGGCCCTCGGTATCGACCTCGGAGCGAGTAAACTACGCATGACCTACGCGGTTGCAACGCCCGAAGGGCCGCGCATCGAAGCGGTAACATCTCGCGAGCGAAGCGACGATTGCAGCGATGACTGGATAGCCACGATGCTCGACGAGATGCGCGCCGATCTTGGAGCTCGCACCCGATCCTGCTCGATGGCACTCGGCTCGGAGGAGGCCACCGTCGATGCAATGACGCTCCCCGATCTGTCGTATCGCGACCGGTTGGACGTGGCAAACATCGAAGCGCAGCGACGATATCCGGACTGGAAGAGCAGGTTGATTCGACTCTTTCCAACGCAGGTTGCGGGAAGTTTCGCACTGGTGACCGCTCAGAGCTCGGCAATCCTTCAGAGAAAAAGGATCGTTGCGAAAGCCGGTCTTCGGCTTTCGATGCTGGGTATCGAAGGAATGGTATGGAATCGATTCTCCTCGCGTAGTACGGCCGTCGTCGATATCGGTACGAGCTCGACGCGGATTCACACCGCCGACCGTGGGATACCGAGGGTTACGTGCTATCCCGTGGGTGGGAGAGCCGTTACCCGGGAGATGGCGCGGGAGCTGAGCATCGACGAACGCTCTGCAGAACGGAGAAAACGCATTCTCGGGTCGGCGGGCAGCGGCGAGCGGATTATCGGGGCGCTAGCCACCTGGATCGGCGAGCGTTTCGACCCGAGTGAGTCCGCCCTGCAAGAGCAGGTGCTGCTCGTTGGGAACGGCAGTCGATTGCCCGAGATCCGTCGCCTTCTCGCCGACCGCATCCCACAACGGGCGTGGCTTGCAGCATGCAATGAGTTCGAGCGCTCACGATATCCCGAAGATATACGACGAGCCGCGTTCTCGGATTGGGCATTCTCGATCGCTCTTGCTTCGATAGGCGAGCGCCAATCGTGAATCTCCTCGCATCCCCGTGGTCGGAGCTCGTCGAACGAACGGCGATCGTTCTCGGGAAAAAGAGT
This sequence comes from Vulcanimicrobiota bacterium, assembly GCA_013043945.1. Taxonomy (GTDB): domain Bacteria; phylum Vulcanimicrobiota; class Vulcanimicrobiia; order Vulcanimicrobiales; family Vulcanimicrobiaceae; genus JABEUX01. The sequence goes on from JABEUW010000101.1 coordinate 7,431, forward strand.
CTCCGTACTCCGCTCGTCGCTCTGGTTGCGAGCATGTTGCTCGCGACGATCGGCAACTCGACGATCGCCGCTCAGGTTGCCCAAGCCTCCCAGAATGAAGCGATCGTAAGCGGCGAGCGGGCGGCATTGGATCGCGAACTCGTTGCGGCGCACGTGCGCGAGCGACGGCTGAAGAGCGACATCGCACTGGTCCGACGTATAGCGGCGATCGAACGCAACGACCGACGCATGCTCGAATCCGTAGCTGCCGTTGCAAACGCTACTCCAAAAAGCGTCTGGTTCGTCGCCCTCACGATCGATCGTCGCACCCTTACGATTCAGGCAAAGACCGACTCCTTCGCCGCGATCACGACGATGCTCCGAGCTACCTCGCAGCAACACCTCCCCCTGCTTCCACGGGTCCGTTCGGTCCTTCGATCTGCCGATGTCGTACATCCCATTCTCGCCTTTACGATGGAAATTCAGCAAACGCCCCGCGCTGTAGATCGAGGTCTCCATGATCGAACGTAGTGCGCTCGTTCTCTATGCCGTTGCCATCGGAGTCGCTCTGGCCTTTTACGTCGGGCCGTTTCGGCACGCTGCAGCTCGTATCGCGAGCGACGCCGCCGTTTCCAAGCGCGATCAGAGCGTTATTGACGAGGATCGTCGGCTTCTACGACAGGCTTCGGCGCTACGATCGCTTCAAGATCGCGTACGCAGTGCGATACGCTCTCCACTTCAGGCCGATAGCTCCGGGAAAGGGCAGGCTGGTTTCTTCGAGCGGCTTCATGCAGTTGCCCGAGGACAGAGCGTTACCTTAACGACGATCCTTCAGGGCACGGAGAAATCGGCGACATCGAAAGCCTCGCTCGCGAGCATGCCGATGAAGGTGACGGTCGTGGGGAGGCTTTCGGGGGTATTGCGATTTCTCTCAGCGATCGACGCAAGCGTCGGCCTCGTCGATTTTGGTGAGATCGAAATACATCCGGCGACCGTGAAGGAGGGAGATGCGAGCGCGGTCGCCGTTCGCATCAGTGGAACGTTTTTGAAGGTACGTACGCCGGAAGGAATGGGAGACCGATGAGGTTGCCGACAGCATACGATGCGCGTTCGATCCTTACGGCCATCGGCAGCACGCTGTGCATCGCCGCCGTCTTCCTCGCACCGCTCGCCGCATCGCAGCCGACGATCCCATTGGAGTCGGCGCGCGAGCGCTCCGAGCACCAACCGGTCCCGACGTTATCCTTCGATCGAAAGAGGTTATTGAAGAGCCTGACGTTGCTGCGCGATCCGTTCGTCGAACCTGCCGATATCGCCGCTCGCATGCACGACGAGCGAGCTGCACATGCCGGCGATTCCGGACTGGTTGTCGAGGGAATCATCGTCGGTAAGCATCCGCGGGCGCTCGTGCGAATCGGCACGACCGAGCAAATCGTGGCGGCAGGAGATCTTCTTGACGGCGACACGATTAGCGAGATCGAGAGCGACGGAATCCGCTTCTCATCGGGGCGTCTGGTACACCCCGCGCAGGGAAACCCGCAGTGATGCGTCGCTCTATCGGTTCGCTCGTCGTGCTCCTTTGGTGCCTGGGCCCGGCTGCAGCTTCCGGCAAAGCGATCTCGCTAGAGATCTCCGATGCCCCCTTAGTCGAGGTGTTGGCGATGTTCGGCGCGGTAGGGCACGAAAATATCATTGCCGATACCAGCGTGCCGAACCGCCGCATTAGCGTCCACCTCAAGAATATACCGTTCGATCAAGCCTTCAACGCCGTCTTGCAAGCGAATGCGCTCACGGAACGTCGCGTCGGTTCGGTAACCATCGTCGGCAGCGAGGAAGAGATGGCCAGACGCTTCCCGGATGCCGCCGATTCGCAGGATCGTACGGTAGCGCTCGCACTGCATCGCGCGGATGCTCTCCGTATCGTTGCCTCGGTGCGACCGGCTCTCGATACCCGGTTAACGATGATCGCCGACGAGCGTGCGGGGCGCGTTATCATCTCTGGAACGAACGCTTCGGTTGCGCGAGCGGTGGCGCTCATCAAAATTCTCGACGAGCCTACAGGGCGACAGGGTGCGGGCCGATTCGCCCTCCGGTATATTCGCGCCGACGAAGCAAAGGCGACGCTGGCGATCGTCCTCGCTCGCGCCGTTGTCGCCGTCGATAGCATGCATAATGCGCTCATTGTCTCCGGGAATGCCACTTTAATCCGGCGCGTCGGGCGCCTTGTCGCGCAGCTCGATCGTCCGAGCCCGCAGGTCCTCTTTGAAGTGCGCGTCATCGACCTGACGCCGATAAACGACCAAAGTAATTTCGGCCTCGAATTCGGCGGGCTCGATCTTGGCGGCCAACCGATTCCAGCGGCCGCTACCTATGCGTTTTCCGGCCGAAGCATACCGCTCAACGTCAAACTCAATGCCTTGCTTAGCGAGGGTCGCGCCCGCATTCTTGCCACACCGAAAATCCTCACCCTTAGCGACCGGATTGCGAAGTTACATATCGGAGCAACCTACCCGATTGCAACCAACGGATCGGTTTTCGGCTCCCAGAGCGTGCAATATATCGATATCGGGGTGAAGTTAAAAATCCGCGCGACGATCGGGCGTAGCGGAAGCGTGATCGCCGATATTCACCCGCAATACAGCGAGATACTGGGATTCACCGCGCAGAACTTTCCGATCATCGCCAACCGGCGGCTCGACTCCACGCTTCGCGTCCGCAACGGTGAAACGATCGTACTCGGGGGACTCCTGCGCGATGTCAGCAGCGAAACGGTGCAACGCATTCCTTTCCTCTCGCAGATTCCGATTCTCGGGTCGTTCTTCGCCAACAAGGCAACCAGCCACGAACGCGACGAGATCGTCTTCCTCATCACCCCGCACGTGATCGTTCCCGGCGCGACGCCGCCTTCGAAGTAGCGGCAGGCGCCCCGAGCGCCGGGGCCGTAGCCTAGCCCTATGTTCCGCTACCTTACCGCCGGGGAATCGCATGGCCCCGCGCTCGTCGGCATCCTCGACGGGCTTCCCGCCGGTCTGCGCCTCGATGTCGAACGCATCGACGAGGAACTCCGCAAGCGCCAGGGTGGGCACGGGCGCGGCGGGCGCATGAAGATCGAGAGCGATCGCATCGAATTTCTCGCCGGGCTCCGGGGCGGCCTCACGCTCGGCTCGCCGATCGCCGTCAGCATTCGCAATCGCGATTTCGAGAACGTGCGCGCGTTGATGGATCCGCTCACCGGTGCGGGCAAGCCGCTCACCAATCCGCGCCCCGGCCACGCCGATTACGCCGGTGCCCTGAAATACGGCCACCGCGATCTGCGCAACGTGCTCGAACGCGCGAGCGCCCGCGAGACCGCCATGCGCGTCGCGCTCGGCGCGATCTGCGCGCAGTTCCTCGAAGCGCTCGGCATCACCACCGCCTCCTACGTCGCGCAGATCGGCAGCGTCCTCGCCCCGGAGATCGATGCGATCGATCGCGAGCGTATCGAAAGCAGCGCGGTGCGCTGCCCCGATGCTGCCAGCAGCGAGCGCATGATCGCGCTGATCGATGCCGCGAAGGCCTCCGGCGATACGCTCGGCGGGCGCTACGCCGTCGTCGTGGAGGGCATGCCGGTCGGCATCGGCAGCAATCGCCAGCCCGGAAACCGGCTCGATGGCATTCTCGCGGGCGCCCTCATGTCGATGCAGACGGTCAAAGCGGTTGAAGTGGGGC
>JABEUW010000102.1 GCA_013043945.1 Vulcanimicrobiota bacterium
CCGGCATTCATCGTATCGACGGTGTGGCAACCGGCGTTCTGCCCGACGGCGAACTGCCCTGGCTCGCAATCGGTATCGCGCCTCGGCGCGACTAGGAACTCGGCAGAATCCTAGAGCTTAATCCGCAGCGACTCCAACGAAGGCCAGAGGTGGTGGAACCCGGCGTTGAAAATCACCGACCCACCGATTGTAAAGACGGCGATGACGCCGAAAACCACCAGCGCGATGACGGCTTTGGGGATGCCGCCCGACTCCGGAACGCTGGAAAAATCGATCGTCGCGGGTTTCTCGTGCATCGTCCTACGCTGCCTTTCCAAAGTTACCGAGAACGTGCGCCCCGGCGAGCAGCGCGATGAGCGCTCCGAAGGCCAGCAGCGCGAGCATAATTTTGAAGAATTGGTTATCGAGCCCCGGCGTCTTCCAGTCGTTCTTTAGCGCAACGACCGAGACGAAGAACACGACGATGCCCCCGGCGATCGCGCCGGCCCGTTCGATATTGCCAATCATAGCAGCAGTCACGTTCGCAGCTCCTTAGATGAGGTAGAAGATCGAGAAAAGCACGACCCAGATGATATCGACGAAATGCCAATACAACGTACCGGCAGTGAGGCCGAAGTACTTGTCCTTGGTGTAGACGCCGTGGATCGATTGCAATAGCAAAACGGTGAGATAGACGACGCCGACGGCGACGTGGAATCCGTGCATGCCCGTCAGAGTAAAGAACGACGCGCCGAAGATTCCGCTACCCGCCCATGAAATTTTATCGACGAAATAGAGATGCGTATATTCGTACGCCTGTCCGCCGAGGAAGGCGATGCCGAGCACGATCGTCGCAATAAGGAACCCGGCGTATTTATTGAAGTTGCCGTGCTTCCAATTCTCGAGCGCGTAATGCATCGTCGCGCCGGAGCCGAAGAGGACCACGGAGTTCCAGGCCGCAAAGGCGACGTCGAGGCGGGCGATCCCCGGCGGCGGCCACGACTGGCCGCTATTGCGAAGGTAGAGATAGGCGAAGATGAACGCCGAGAAGAGCACCACATCGCTAAACAGGAAAAACAGGAAGCCCGTCAACCGAAGATCGCGCGTCTCCTCGTACAAACGATCGACGCCGCCTTCGGCGTGTTCGGCGTGCTGCTGGGGAAGTGAGGCGACTGCCACCGTTACTACCTTTCTTCGAAAACGCGATCAGTGTGCGCCGGCCGGAACCGGAGCGGGGGCATCCGTGAGTTCGTCGTCGAGCCCGCGGTACGGAAGCGGCTCGCTGAAATCGTAGGGCAGGCCGTAGACGGTCGGCACGTGTTTGAAGTTGTAGTAATGCGGCGGTGACGGAATCTGCCACTCGAGCGTGCGCGCCTTCCACGGATTCGGCCCCGCCTTCTTCCCGCGTCGCAAGCTGACGAGAATGTTGACGAAGAAGAGCAAAATCGCGATCGTCATCACATAGGACGAAACGGATTCCACGCGGTTCCAGAACTGGAATTGCGGATCGTAGACGGCGACGCGACGCGGCATCCCTTCGAAGCCGAGCCAATGCATCGGCAAGAACGTGCCGTTAAAGCCGGCGACGAAGAGCCAGAAATGCCACTTTCCGAGCGTCTCGTTCATCATGCGCCCCGAGATCTTCGGGAACCAATAATAGAAGCCGGCGAAGATCCCCATGAGGCTGCCGCCGACGAGCACGTAGTGGAAGTGCGCGACAACAAAGTAGGTGCCGTGGAGATGCAGATCGGTCGGAACCGAGGCGAGGAATATCCCGGTGATACCACCGAGCGCAAAGAGTACCACGAAGCCGATTGCGAAGAGCATCGCGCTGGTGAAGTGAATCTTCCCACCCCAGAGCGTCGTGATCCACGAGAAAATCTTCACGCCGGTCGGCACCGCGATGACGAACGTCAATAACATGAACGGGAGCTGCATGAACGGTGCGAGCCCCGAGGTGAACATGTGATGCGCCCAGACCATGAAGCCGGCGAGCGCGATCGTCACCGACGAGAATGCGATCATCTTATACCCGAAGATCGGTTTGCGCGCAAAGGTCGGGAGAATCTCCGAGATCATGCCGAACGCCGGCAGAATCATAATATAGACGGCGGGGTGCGAGTAGAACCAGAACATGTGCTGCCAAAGCAGCGGGCTGCCGCCTTTGGTCGGGTCGAAGAACGGGACGCCGAACTGACGCTCCATGAAGAGCGCTGCGAGCGCCCCGGCGAGCGCCGTCGTCGCGACCATCGAGAGCGGTGCGGTCGCCAACTGCGCCCACACGAAGAGCGGCATACGCGTGAGCGTCATGCCTGGAGCGCGCATCTTGAGGATCGTCACCATGAAGTTCATCCCGGTCAACGTCGAGCTAATACCGACCAGGAAGATCGCGGCGCACCACATTGAGGTTCCCGCCTCGCCTTGAAGCGACATCGGCGGATACTCGGTCCAGCCGGCGACTGGCGCACCCATCAGAAACGAACTAAAGAGCATCAAGCCGGCGAGCGGAAACATCCAGAAGCTAATCATATTGAGCCACGGGAAGGCGACGTCGCGAGCGCCGATTTGCAACGGCATCACGAAGTTGCCGAACGCGCCGGTCATCAGTGGAATGACGACGAGCCAGACCATCGCACTGCCGTGAATCGAATAGACTTCGTTATAGGTATTATTGCTGACGAAGCCGCCGTTCGCATTCATAAGCTGCGTGCGGATCACCTCGGCGAGAAGTCCGGCGAGCACGAGAAAGATAAAGCCGGTGATGAGGTACTGTATCCCGATGATCTTGTGATCGATCGAAAAAACGTACCGCCGGATAAAGCCTTGCGGCTCGGGGTGAACGTGGTCGGCGATACCGCCGCCGACGTGAGTTGCTGCTACTGCCATGATCTTTCTCCCGCTACTTCAACGAATTGAGGTAGGCTACGAGGTTTGCGATGTCTTTATCGGTGAGTGCGTTCTGCACTTGGGTGGGCATCTGGCCGTAGGAGCCCTGCAGCCCATGCTGGAGAATGTCGGCGACATTGGTTGGGGTCGCCGGCTTGCCGCTAAGCAAGTTGGGGTGCGCCGGGTCGTGGAGCACGCCCTTGAGCCCCGGGCCGACGATGCGCTGCGTGAACGGGCCGATCGCATGACAGGCCGAGCACTTCTGCGAGAAGAGTACCTGGCCGGCGGCGGCGGAACCGTCGCTGAGATCGACCGGCGCCGAGGAGACCTGCGGTAGCGCATTACTCGCCGTCGCGTTTCTCACTTGCCATCCGTGATACCACGCATCGAACTGCGCTTTCGGTTCGATGACGAGATACTGTTTATTCATCACGGCGTGTTCGACGCCGCAGAATTCGGTGCAGATGATGCGGTAACGGCCGACGCGATCGGTCGTGAAGCGCATCACGTTGATGAGACCCGGAACCATGTCCTGCTTCAAGCGCATCGCCGGCACCCAGAACGAATGGATGACGTCCTCGGAGCTGACGTTGAGCGTTACCGCTTGCCCGACGGGCAGATGCATGTTGCCGGTGACTTCGCCGTTGATGCCGGGATAGCGGAAAGTGTAGAACCATTGGTGCCCGATCGATTCAACGACCAGCCCGGCGGGCGTTGAAGCCGAGGCGATTTGAATCGGGAACCAAACGCGAACGCTGGCCCATGAAATGAGAAGTACCGCAATCGTCGGAAGAATCGTCCACCAAAGTTCGAGCTTATGGTTGTCGTGAATCTGCACGCCGAGCGCATCGGGCGGATCTTCTTTACGCGCGCGAAAGACGACCGAGAAAAAGATCGCATAGCCGAGGATATAGATGAACAACGCGATACCGACCGCGAGAAACGCGCGGAAGAGTTCGTCGATCTGCGTTGCGACGGTCACCGCCGTCGGCATCCAGCGCGAGAGCGGCGTCACCGCCCAATAATAAATATTTGCAATTGCAAGCACCGTCAGGATACCCGTAAACGGCCAAAAACCCGGACCGAGGCCCTTCACGCTGGACTCTTTCTCAACCACCGGCAATCCTTTCACGACGCGTCATTCGGAGAAGCTCTTCTCCGCAAATTCCCAATTCGTTCCCAACTATAGAAAGAGCGAGCGCTCCTCGCATCGACTTTAGAGGTCGAATCTCTCCGGGCGCTTACTTCTTCAGGGCCGCGGCGAACTCCCCGACGCGGGCCGAGAGCCCGGTGAGGGCGGTCCCCACGACGATCGCATCGGCGCCTGCCCGCAACGCCGCTCCTCCTGTTTCGGGGCTGCCGATTCCACCTTCGCAGATCGTAAAGCCTCCGAGCGCAGCGATCCGCGCAACGAGCGCGAGCGCCGGAAGGGGGCTCCCGCTGCTCTGCGGCGTGTACCCGCAGAGCGTCGTCGCGAGCATGTCGGCGCCATGCGCCTGCGCGACGCGCGCCTCCTCGAAGGTCGCGCAGTCGGCCATCGCTCGGCGCGACGCCGCGTGAATCGTCGCAACGATGCGTTCGAGGGTCGTCCTCTCGGGGCGCTCGCGAAGCGTCGCGTCGAACGCGACGATCTCGGCGCCGGCATCGAGGATCTCCTCCACCTCGCGGAGCGTCGGCGTGATATAGGGCTCGAAGCCGCGATACTCACGCTTCACCAATCCAATGACGGGAAGGGTGCACCTTGCTTTCACCGCGCGAATATGCGCCGCGCTCTGAATGCGCAGCCCCGCCGCCCCACCTTCTTCCGCCGCGAACGCCAGCGCGGCGATAACGGCGGGATCGTCGAGAGCGCTCCCGGGCTTCGCCTGCACCGAGACGATGAGGCCGCCGCGCAGCGATTCGAGCGAGATCATCGCTCCGCGATCTCCCGCAGCGTTATGCCCGCCTGCGTGAAGGCGAGCAGCAGCGCGCCGAGCGCCGCATCGTAGATCGGTCGCCGATAGCGCGCGCCGGGCAACGCTCCACGCAGTGCGCTGCGGAGCGCGCGCTCGAAGGTTGCGTTCGCTGCGAGCCCGCCGAGGAGGGCGACCTCGGGGCTCCGCATGCGGGCGAGCCGCGCCGCCGCCCGAATCTGTGCGGCGAGCGCGAGAGCGTGAGCGTGCACGATCGCGCGAGCGGTGCGTTCGCCGCGCTGCGCTTCGGCGAGCAGAGCCGGAGCAAACCCGGCGAGCTTCGCGCGCGCGATCGTGCCGCTGTAAAAACCGCGAACGCACTCTGCCGCCGTGCAGCCGAAGTGCCGCTCGAGGGCGGCGAGCAAACCGCTCGCGCGACGTTCGTCCCGGGCGAGAACGGCGGCGCGCAGCGAGTCGCGCGCCAGCCCGAACGCCGAGCCTTCGTCGCCGAAGAGATAGCCGTGCCCGCCGATCCTCACCTCGCTCCCGCCGCGAGCGAGCGCCCGCACGACCGAGCCCGTACCGGCGATCGCGACGATTCCGGGTGCTCCGGCATGCGCTCCGGCGAGCGCGATCTCCGCGTCGTGCGTGTAGCGCAGATGGCGAGCGTGAATGCGCGGCCGGCGCCCCTGAAGCTCGCGATCGAAGCCGCTGATGCCGACGACGAGGCTCGTGAAGCGCGCCGATGCCGGAAGCCCGGCACGCTTCACCGCTGCGGCGAGCGTCGATTCAACGGCGTCGCGCAAGCGCGTCGAGGCCGCTCCGAGCCCTAATTCATCCCCTGCTGGGCCGCTTGCACGAGCGAGCAGTACGCCCTCTTCGTCGGCGAGGGCAACCTTCGTCGCACTCTGCCCAACATCGATCCCAGCGAAGAGGTGCATTCGTTCCTCAGTCGAGGGCGAGCAACGACCGCGCGTATTCGTTCGCGGCGAATTCGCGGGTAGCCCGGTTTTCGAGCCGCGCGACATCGCCGAGACGCTCGCGATGATGGTAGAGTTCGTGTCCGACGGCGAGCGAGATAAATTCGCCGAGTTCGCCGGAAGCGAGATGCTCGGCGATCCGCAGATTGACCCGGATCGTCGGGCCTTGCGGATCGTACTCGGAGCGCAGTTCGTCGACGCCCCATTCGCCGAGATCGGCAAACTCTACGGCGACCCCAAGCGCGCGTGCGCGGCGTAATGCTTCACTCATTCTTTACGATCCCCCAAGTCGACCCCATCGGTTTGCAAGGCAGCGCGCAGCACGGAGATATCGATATCTCCGACCGGGCGCGCGCTCTTCTTCGCTAGTGCCGCCGCAGTTCCGGCTGCTTGACCTAAACTCATCACCGTCGGCGTTAAACGTGCAGATGCTAATGCTTCGTGCGTCGTTGAAATGCAACGCCCTGCTACTAAAAGCGCTTCAACACGTTCCGGAATCAGGCAACGGAAAGGGATTTCATAGGCCCTCCCTTCGGCGACGCGATGCGTGATCGTTCCCGCGCCGGATGGATCGTGGATATCGATTGGATAGGCACTGCGGGCGACCGCATCGGGGAAATGCTTTGCCGATACGACATCGTCGCGCGTGAGGGTGTAGCGCCCGACGATACGCCGTGATTCACGAATGCCGACTTGCGCGCCGCTGGCGAGAATGCGCGCGCGTTCGAATCCCGGAACGTACTTGTTGAAGAAACGAATGAGTTCCAACGCCTGTCGGCGCGCCTCGATCTCCGCTCGCGTGAGATCGAATGCATCGAGCGGATCGACGTCGAGCACCCGCGACATATTCACGGTCATTTCGTCGGGGTAGGGGGATGCAAAGAGCGAGACGATATCGCGTGGGATCGTCACGTCGCCGCGTTCGCGCGCGAGATTCCAGAGATCCCAGAGCCCGGCGACCGCGGAGAGATTTTCGGGGCGCAGTTCTTCAACCGGCAACGAACTGCGCACCTGATCGGGATGCGCGCGCAGATACGCCGCGAGTGCGGCAACGTCGACCGGCCCGATGCGCAGCATCAGGCTCGCGGGCTGCACGCGCCCCCGTGCGTCGCCGCGCTCGGTCGCCGCGCCGGCGGAGTGCGCGACGAGCGCATCGGCGGTCGCATCGATCGTTGTCGTTCCGAAAAATTCGAGCTCGCCGCCGATCGTCGCGACGCGAACGCCGACGACGCGCGACCCCTCGCAGATCGCCGCGAGAAACCACGCATGTAAGAGGAGGGTCACGCCGGCCTCGGCCATCATCTCGAAGAGCAGCACTTTATGGAGCTCCGGGTCGAACGGCGTGATCGTCGCGACGTAATCCGAGCTGTCGTGGAGATGCCCCGGCGAGCCGCCCATCGCCCGCAAACGCTCGACGATCTCCTGAGCGATCCCACCGACGATACGGGTCGCGCCGGAGTGAAAGGTCATCCAGGGGCCGACCATCGCCGCGGTCGCGGTGCCGCCGAGAAAGCCGTATCGCTCGATCAACAGGGTCCGCGCGCCGTGACGGGCGGAGGCGATTGCGGCGGCGCAGCCGGCGTTCCCACCGCCGACGACGATCGTGTCGTAGCGCTCCATCGTTGCGGGAGTTCCCACCCCGAGGCACGCTCCCTGGTGCGCCCTACCGTCTTAGGGGGCCCAAACAAGGTCTACGCGCCTCGAACGGGTATTGAGGGCCTCCATGCTGCTACAACGAGTCAAGCCGCTTTCGCGCCTATTGGCCGAGGCCGGCGATCAAAAAACTGCACTGAAGAAAACGCTCGGTCCCGGCGCGCTCACGGCGATGGGCATCGGGGCGATTATCGGCACCGGTATATTCGTCCTTACCGGCGTCGCGGCCGCGAAATACTCAGGGCCGGCGCTCACCGTATCTTTTATCATCGCCGGCATCGTGAGTGCCTTTGCGGCCCTCTGTTACTCGGAGGTCGCAAGCCGCGTCCCAATCGCCGGAAGCGCGTATACCTTCGCCTACGCTTCGCTCGGTGAGTTCGTTGCCTGGATTATCGGTTGGGATCTCGTCTTAGAGTATGCCCTCGGCGCGGCCACCGTCAGTATTGGTTGGTCGGGGTATTTTACGAATTTTCTCAGCCACTTCGGCATCAACATCCCCGCCGCATGGCAACATAACTACTGGGACACCGGGCCCTCGGGCGAAGCGATTCACGGCATCATGAATTTGCCCGCGTTTTTGATTATCTGCCTCATCGGCGTGTTGTTGATTCGCGGGACGCGCGAATCCGCGCTGGTGAACGCGATCATCGTGACGGTGAAGGTTGCAATCGTCCTCTTCTTTATCGGTGTCGGTTTTGCCCACGTCAACACCGGCAACTGGGTGCCCTACTTCCCATTCGGTTGGGGCGGCACGCTCTTCGGGGCGTTCTTCGTATTCTTCGCCTACATCGGCTTCGACGCGGTCTCGACCGCCGCCGAAGAAGCAAAGAACCCGCAGCGCGATATGCCGATCGCCATTATCGGGAGCCTCGCGATCTGCACGGTGCTCTATATCATCGTCGCGGCGATCCTGACCGGCATGGTGAAATACACCCACCTCAACGTTCCGCAACCCGTCGCCTATGCCGTCGAGCACGTCGGTCTTCCAGGCTGGATGAGCCTCGTGATCTCGATCGGAGCGATCGCCGGTTTGACGACCGTGCTCCTCGTGATGATGTACGGGCAGACGCGCGTCTTCTTTGCAATGTCGCGCGACGGCTTACTGCCGGCGGTTTTTTCGAAGGTGCACCCCACGCTTCGGACGCCCGCAACCTCGACGGCGATGTTCACGGTCTTCATCGCCCTCATCGCCGCCTTCACCCCGATCTCCGTGGTCGGCTCGCTAACGAACATGGGTACGCTCGCGGCGTTCGTGCTGGTCTCGATCTCGGTGCCGATTCTGCGCAAACTCTATCCGGAAGCAAAGGGCTTCTCGGTACCGTTCGGCCCCTACATCGTTCCGATCACCTCGGCGATCCTTGCATCGCTGCTCTTACTCGCACCGTTCGTCGATACCAGCGTCCCGCGCATTCTCGGGCTTCCATTGCCCTGGTTCGGGTTCATCGTCTGGCTCATCATCGGCCTTGGTGTCTACTTCGCCTACGGTCGTTCGCATAGCCACGTCGGCATCAACGAAGGCGCCGCACGGAAAAGCGCGTAACGCCACCGCTTCGATTCGTGCGTGCCGGGCTATAGACGCTCGGCGCGCACGAATACCAACGTGACGCGTTCGTTGCCGTCGCAACCGCGAAGTTCGTCACTCAATAACGCAACGATGCGCTCGGCGTCGGCGAAGCCACGCAGCTCCGATATCCGACCGCGACGCAAGGCATAGAGATCGGGCAATCGACGCCCCACGTCGCCGAAGCGGGTCGCTGCTTCGATCCCTTCGCGAGCGTACCGTTCGATCTCGGCGACGCGTGCGCGGACGAGGCGCGAGAACGGCGTCGCCAGGCGCACCACCCCGCTCGTGTCGACGATGCGGAGTTTTTGCGCGTGGCGAAAACCGCGCATCTCCTCGCTCACCTCGACCGACTCTAGCGCCTCGACCGCAACGCCGAGACTCGCCGCCGCAATGCGCGCGCACTCCTCGTTCCCCACCTGCGCTCGCGCAGCGACGGCACCGCCGACCGCACCCCCCGCAGTCGCGAGCACCCGGTTGCGGATCGGATCGACTGAGATATCGACCTCGATACTCGCGGGATCGGCCCCACTCTCGATCGCACGATCGCTCACCTCTCGCCGTAGGCGCGCGAGTTGCTCCACGCTGGGATCGACGATCTGCCGTTCGATGCTATCGCGCACCAGCGCGAGTGCGACCCCGACCGGCGAGATGACTTCGTGGTCGCGCGCGATACGAAGGCGAAGGTTCATCGTTCGCGCGAGGTGCGGCACGATCGCGCGCGCGGCGCCGCCGCCGCCGACCAGTTCGAGCAGGCGTTCGTCGAGTTCGTACTCGGCGATCAGCGCGCGCAGGGTGGGAACGATGCGTTCGATCGCGCGATCGAGGATCGCACGGGCGAGAAGCTCGGGCGCGATACCGTATGCCGCAGCGGCGAGTGCAAACGCATGGTGCAACGCTTCGTCGTTGCCGCGCCCGAAGGCGCCATCGGGAACGTCGCCGAGAAGATTTGCCGCACAGCTCGGCGTGATCGCGATCTCGCGCCCGTCGGCAGCGCGCAGCGCGAGAATCTCGCCCTCGGCGATGCGCGCATCGCGTAGCTCCTCCGGGCTGCAGAACGCCGCGTATCGATAGCCGGCGATGTGCGCGCTGCGCGGACCGACCGCGTCGACTCCTCCCGCCTTCATGCGCACCAAGCTCCCGCCGGCGATCCCGAGCGTGCGCACGTCGAGCGTCCGCAGCAGCAACCGATAGGCGCCGATGCGACCGGGGCGCATCTGCGCGCGTCCGCTCCGTATCACCGAGCAATCCGAGCTCGTTCCGCCGACCTCGATAAATATTGCGTCGCTGACGTTCTCGTGCAGCAGCGCTCCGGCGATCCCCGCCGCCGGGCCCGAGAGCAGCGTTGCGAGCGGGCGCCGTTCGATCTCCTCGATCGACATCACGCCGCCATCGCTGCGCATCACCATCAGCGGCGCGAGGATCCCCGCCGCTTTCACCGCCCTCTCCGTGCTTCGCGCAGCACGCAACATGCGCGGGAGCAACGCCGCATTGAGGGCTGCCGTACGCGTTCGCGCGCGCAGACCGTAGAGCGAACTTGCATCGCTGCCCGTCGTCGCCGGAAGATCGAACGCGCGCGCCATCTCCGCCGCACGCCGTTCGCCGGAACTTCGATCGACGCCGAAGGCGCGGGTAACGGCGAGCGCTTCAATACCGCGATCTCGCTGCAAGATCGCGATGCACTCGCGCTGCGCCCGTTCGTCACGTGCGTCGGCGAACGCCGATGTCGGCGCGAACGAACGCTCGCCGGGAGAGAATGGCTGCACCCGCATCTGCATGCGGGCGAAGGGAGCGGAGCCATCGAGCAGCCCCAAGATGCCGACGCGTGCGAGATCGCCTTCGAGCAGAGCGTTGGTCGCCTGGGTCGTCGAGTGCGCGACGAAGGCGATGCGCGCGGGGTCGATCCCCGCGGCGATCAAGCGTTCGAGGCTCTCGCGGATACCGCTCGCCACGCCGTCCTGGGCATCGTGCGTCGTCGGCACCTTGATACGCGCGACGACCGAACGTTCGCGCGGATCGATCGCCACGGCGTCGGTGAACGTACCGCCGACGTCGATACCGACGCGAAGCGGGGTTACCGTGCCGATCGTTCTCGTGCCGGGAGGCTCTCGGCGAGCTCGTCGTAGAGCATCGCCATCGTTTCGATGCCGCCGAAGAATTGCTTCAACGAGAACTTTTCGTTCGGCGCGTGAATGCGATCGTCGGGCAGCCCGACGCCGATCATCACCTGCGGCAATCCGAAGATGCGGTCGAAACTCCCGACCGGTGTAATCGAGCCGCCGGTGCCGATAAAGACCGGCGCTTTGCCGAAGCCGCGCTCCATCGCCGTTGCCGCGGCGGCGACGGCAGGATGGTCGCGGCCGATTAAGACCGCGCGCGCGGTACCCTCATCTTCGACGTGCACGCGCACGCCGGTCGGCACGCGCGCGAGCAGATAGTTCTTCACCGCATCGCGCACGGCGAGCGGATCTTGCGCGCCGACGAGACGTGCCGAGAGCTTCGCGCAGGCGAACGATGGGATCACCGTCTTATGCCCCGGGCCCTGATAGCCGCCCCAGATGCCGTTGCATTCCAGCGTCGGGCGATACCACATGCGCGCGAGCGGATGAATGCCGCGTTCGCCCCACAATTGCGGCACGCCGAGTTCGGCCGCCGATGCATGCTCGTCGTAGGCGAGACCGCGTACCTGCGCCTCGACCTCTTCATCGATCTCCGGTGCTCCGTCGTAAAAGCCCGGAACGGTGACGCGCGCACGATCGTCCTTGAGCGAGGCGATCAACATCGCCAGCGCTTCGATCGGGTTACGCACGAGCCCGCCGAAGTACCCGGAGTGCAGATCCTCGCTCGGGCCGGTGACGCGCACGTCCCAGTGGACGAGGCCGCGAACCGAGGTGGTGAGCGCGGGCGTATCGGCGGAGTAGACCGCGGTATCGGAGATCACCGCGAGATCGGCTTGGAAACGATCGCGGTACCGAGCGAGCGCGCTCTCGAAGTTCGGCGAGCCGATCTCTTCCTCGCCTTCGACCAGCACGATGACGTTGATCGGCAGTTCGCCGCGCACGTGCAGGTGCGCTTCGAGTGCGGCGAGATGCATGAGCACCTGCCCTTTATCGTCGACCGCCCCGCGACCGTAGATATTGCCGTCGCGCACCGTTCCTTCGAACGGCGGGGAGAGCCAGAGTTCGAACGGCTCGGGAGGCTGCACGTCGTAGTGACCGTAGATGAGGACGGTCGGCTTCGCGGGGTCGTGCCCGTAACGACCGTAGGCGAACGGCGCACCATCGGTCGCGAGCAGTTCGGCTTCGAAACCGATCGAGCGCATCCGCTCCACGAGGAGCGTCGCGCAACGCTGCATATCCTCGCGATGCTGAGGATTCGCTGAGACCGAGGGGATCGCTATGAGCGCTTTTAATTCATCGAGATAGCGATCGTGCGATCTCCGTACGTGCGAGAGCAGTTCCTCGTCGTTCCCGATCATCGCATGGGCTATTCGCGCAGCAGCGCCTCTACCTCTTTCGGCAGTACCGGGGCGAGCAATTGAATCTGCTGCGTACCCTTGCCGACGCGCACCTGGAACGAGTGCGCCTTGCCGTCGTACGAGCGCGCCTCCGATTGGAAGGTGCCGTAATCCCACCACCAACGCCCGTCGATCTTATCGACGATCTCGCCGGTGCGCATTCCAGCCGCCCACGCCGGGCCACCCGCGCGTACGTAGACCCGCATGTAGCCATCGACGGTTTTAAAGAGCGCGAAGTAATAGGTCGGGCGAAGATTCGCCGGCAGCGAGAGCCCGTGCGCGAACAGGATATGCGCGCGACGCGGATGGCGCGCTCGCCACGCAAGCAAGCGACGCGTTCCCTGCAGCGCGAGCTTCCGCACGAGCGCTGCACGCGGCTGCGGTTCGACCGCGTGATCGTGCCATTCGCGCACGACCCATCCGCCGCAATCTTCGAGCCGCAGCCCGATATCGAGATTGACGCCCTCCAACAACGTGAAGCGCTGCCGACGAACGTAGACGTAGGCCGCATACGGTTTCGAGCGGCAGTCGCGACGTTCGGGAACCGCGTGCCGGCGCGCGACCTGAAAGCCGGCATGCGTGAGTCTCGCAGCGACGGTCGCAGCAGCGATGCGACCGAATCGCGTTCCATCGTCGTCGACGACGATATGATGCGCGGCGCTCGCCGGTGCGAGGAGTCCCGGCGGAAACGGAAGGTTCGGTAACGGTGCGGCGCTCGCGACGTGGAGGCTCACCGCGAGCAACGCGGCGAGGATTGCGACGACGTATTGGTAGGGAAGCGTCGCGAGCATCATCCGTTCGGTCCGATCGCCGGTTTGGTTGGCGACCCAAACGTTCGCGGTATTGGTGGGGTCGCAGACGTTTTGCACCGCGACGAGCGCCATCACTCCGGCGACGAGCAGCACCGGTGCGATCGCATGCGCGCCGATCAGCGCGGCGAAGAATGCTATGCCGACGCCGAAGGGATTGAGCGGCCCGCGATAGAGCACCAGTGGGCTGAGCAGGCCGAAGACCAGAACGAACGCGGTCGGTCGCGCGATCCAATTGCCGGCAATGGGAGCGAGCGCCGCATGCATCGCGGGCTCTCTCACGGCGACGAGCAGCATACCGATTCCCATGAAGAGCAGGACCGCCGGCGCCACATCCTCGATTCCGCGAATCGCCGCGCCGACGAGCGTCTGCACGATTGCGCGCGGGCGAACGATCGCCGCGCCGAGTACAGCGGCAACGGAGAACGCCGTTACTGCATCGAGATGGAGAAAAAAATAGAGCGGCATCGGTAGCAGCGGAACGAATAGCGCGACTGCAGGAACGCGGCCGGCGCCGTCGTTCTCGAGATCGAGCACCTCCGCATCGTTCTCGCGCCGCGCTTCGCGCCAGGTTGCGTAGTCGCGTTCGCGTGCGAATCCCACGATCGCAAAAGCGATCAACGCGATCGCATCGATGGCGGCGAGTGCGAGTGCGAAGGGGAGTAAGCGCCCCTCGGTGACGCCGAAGAAGGTGGTATAGAACGTCCAGTTCGCGATATTAAAGGTGAACCCAAGCGCGAACGCCATGAGAAACAACGGCCCGGTGAGCCGCCGCGGCACGCCGACGGCGAGCATCGTCGGCAGCACGATCGAACCGACCATCACGATCGCCCCGAGCCCGGAGAGCGAGACGAAGAGGACGGCGGTCACCGCGCAGAGGACGAGCGCGAAGAGCAACGGATTCTCTCCGCCATACTCCGCGGCGAGGTTGACGATCGCGCGCGCGATGCCGGTATCGATCGTGACGCGGCCGAGCAGCGCGCCGAAGATCACCGCCGCGTACGCCGGCGCGAGCACCGTCACACCGCCGGAGAAGACCGCGCCGAGCCGTGCGAATGGAACTCCGGCCACCGCGCAGAGCGCGATCGCCATCACCGGAATCGCCAACAGGGCGGGCAATATGCGGCGCACCATCAGCACCGCACAGAGCGCGAAGACGGCGAGCATGAGCAACGCGGTCACGGTAGGTGAAGGACCGTATCGAGCGGCGGGAGCGTTCCGTGCGCAATAAAATCGTTATAGGTCGCTCGTTGCATGAGGTCGGCGCGACGGATCGCCC
Source organism: Vulcanimicrobiota bacterium (assembly GCA_013043945.1). GTDB lineage: Bacteria > Vulcanimicrobiota > Vulcanimicrobiia > Vulcanimicrobiales > Vulcanimicrobiaceae > JABEUX01. The sequence continues at coordinate 14,557 of JABEUW010000102.1, forward strand.
GTTGCGCCGCCATGTGATAGCGCTCGAGATTCGAAGCGAGATGTCCGGGGCGACTCTCGTTCGTCCATGCCCGCGCGTAGAGCGGCGCGAGCCCTTCGTACCAATCCCGCAATTCCCAGAACCAATACTTACACCAGAGAAGGTCGCGAAACGAGGGCCCGTTTTTTTCTCCGATATGTTTTCGTGCATCGCGATAGTAATAGCGTACTTCGTGCGCGACCTGATAGGCCCGCGCGAGAACGTCGATGCGTCGTGCCGCAACGAACTCCGCAAACGCCGCGCCGCGATGGGCGGGCGGGGTATGCGTGAGGAGATGTTGCTCCACGCGCTCGGCCTCGAGCCGCACCGCAGAAAGATCGACGCCGTTCATGCGGGCCTCGTTCTTCGGGTCGAACGGATCGCTCCAAAACAACCGATCGGTCCATTCGTGCGGCGCGACATCCAAACGATGCACCGCATCGGCGAGCGCAGAGATATCGCTCGCATAGCGCGGATCGTCGACGCCGAAAAACGTCTCCGGAAAAGCGCGCGCGAAAGCTCGCTGCGAAAGATCGCGCGCGTCCCACGCATCGGCAGCGGCATAGAGCACCGGATACCACGTCGTTGCATAGAGCGTCTCGCCGTCGTCGTGCCAGACGGTCTGGAAGAGGCCGAGCACGCGTGCGGCTTTCCCTTCATCGATGAATCGCCGCTCGTTGGGAATCGCGGTATCGAGATCGGGAAAGAGCTCGCTCCAATTATTCGCTCCCGGTGCGACCATCTGTTGGAAGCCGTCCTTTGCCACGAGATCGATATACTTCGTAAACGATCGGTCCTTCCCATAATGCCAATTAATGAGCACGACGTTTCGCGGCAACAATGGCGCGATCGCCGGGTCGGCTTCGACGCCGTCATCCCACAGCATCGTGCGCGCACCGGAGGGAGCAATCGTGGCGGCGAGTGCGTCGATATGATCGGCGTAGACGCGCGCCTTCCCGAGTTTTTTGACCATCGCGGCACTCTGCCCGTCACCGAGCATCGACGTCTCATCCGAGCCGACATGGAAAAATGGCGGATGCGGCACGACGGCAAGCTCCTCGCGCACCAGCCGTTCGGCATACGCGAGCCCCGCCGGATTCGCAGGCGAGAGCAAGAAGCCGTGCGGCAATTCGGCCATCGCTGCGTATCGCTCGTACTTCAGCGTGTTATGCATGTGTGCAAAGGTTTGCTGCTCGGGAATCAGCGCGACGTGGAAGCGCGCCGCGTAGCGCGCGAGTTCGCCGAGCTGCTTCGGCGTGATACCGTCGAGCGGAGCGGGAAGCGGATCGGTCGGGCTGACGAACGTATTTTCCATATACGGCGAGTAGCCGTTCATCTTGAACGCCGCGATCGTCCGAATGCGTCGGCGGAAATAGCGCATCGTCGGCAACGGCCCGCGCGAGACATCATCGGAGAGAATACGCCATCGCAAAGCCGGGGCATCGACGACGCGCACGCAGGGCGCGATTGCGTGGCCGGCGCGCGCACGGAGCAGTTGAGCGAGCGTGGTCATGGCGTAAAACGCACCGGCGGAATCCCCCGAGACGATCCACGCCCGGCCGTCGCGAACCGTGAGCCGATAGCCCTGTGCGGGCATCGGCGCGCGACCGAAGTGGATCGCGGGATGCTTCGCTATCCGCAGTCGCGCGAGCCCGAGATGCGCGAGCCGACGGTCGACGATCTCCACGCCGCCGGCGTCGGCCGATGCCGCGACGCTCGCCGGAGCCCGGTCGGAGCGGCAGCTTACCGTAGCAATACTTTGCGGCCGAGGTAAGAGCAAGGGGCTCTGCGCGAGCGCAGCCCCCGTGGCAAGCAGAGCGAGCGCGAAAGTCCCGAAAACACGGAGCATGGCTCGGCGGTTATCGCCAACCAGAGGCTTTCCTTTCAAAATCGAGCAGGCGAGCAGGTACCCCGACGTATAGAAGCGGAAGGTGCCGCTACTCAGCTTTACCCTCGGAGGAACCCGCCCGTGAAACGACTCGCTCTCCTGCTGGTCGCTCTCTCGTTTATCGCTGTTGGGCCCGTTGAGGCCGCGACGATTAACCAGCTGCAGAACTTGCGCGGCACCGTTTCCTACCAGCGCGGGGGCGGGAAACCACAGGCCCTGCCGCAGCGAACGGCGGTCGCCCTCACCGACAACGACTACGCTCTGACCGGTACGGGCAACTCGCTCGCCGGAATCACGTTACCGGATAGTTCGCGCATCGAGATGGGCTCGGATACGCGGGTACGGCTCTCGTACTTTCGCCAATCGCGCATCGCGCATGCGAAGTTCCTCGTCTACCAGGGGAAGGTGCGCTTCCACATCGAGCACCCACAGGGCGCGCGGGCCGATTACGTCTTCCAGACGCCGAGCGCGCAGATGGCCGTTCGCGGCACCTTCGGCGACTTTTTCGTCTCGCCGACGAAGCTCGTCGTAAACGTCTACTCGGTCAGCAATCCCAAATTACCGGTCGAAGTGACCTTCAAAAACGGGAAGAGTATCTTCCTCGGCGCCGGCCAGTCACTCGTCGCGACCTTCGCCGGGGCGCAGGCCGCGGTCACCGTCGGAAACGTCAGCCGCCAATCGCTCTCGAATTTCTCGGAGTTCACGACGCCCAAGGGCGTTCCGGGGATTC
>JABEUW010000103.1 GCA_013043945.1 Vulcanimicrobiota bacterium
CAAAGCCGTTGTGCCAGAGCTCGCGGCGGCCGTCGAGATCGGCGATAGCCCAGCCCATGCCGTAGTTCGTCGCCGAGCCGTCGGCGAGGCGACCCGGGCTCCACCAGAGCCGATTCATCGCCGGGTCGAGGAGATGCCCTCCGAGCAACGCGCTATCCCAGCGGGCGAGGTCGCCGGCGCTCGCCACGACGCCGCCGGCGCCGGAGTAGAGATCGAGCGAGAGTCGCTGCGCCGCGGGCACCGCTCGAAGGCGTTTCTTCGCCAAGAGGAATGGAGCGGCGACGCCGGGGAGCGCCTGCCCCGCAAAACCAAAGCCGCTCCGATCCATGTGCAACGGCGCGAAAATCCTCTGCTGCAAAAGCGTTCCGTACGGGAGAGCGGTCACCGCCATTTCGATCGCCGCGAGCGCGGTATAGTTGCTATTCGAATACTCCCAGCGCGCCCCGGGGGCGAAATCCGCGCGATCCTTCGCTAGAATCGCGAGAATCCGCGCGATGGGAATGCTGCCGCGCGTCGGCCAGCGATGCTCGGCGAGATTGGGATAGTTATGTAATCCGCTCGTTTGATTCAACAATTCGCGTACGGTCATCGCTCGCGCGTTTGGAAGCATTGGAAGCCAACGTGCGATACCGTCGTCGAGCCCGAGCCGATGCTCTTGCACGAGCTGCAGCGCGATCAGCGCGGTCATCTGTTTGGTGAGCGAGCCGATGGCGAAGGGAGTCCGCGGAGTAACGCGCTCCTTTTCGGCAACGTCGGCGTATCCGAATCCCTCGGCATAGATGAGTTTCCCGTCGTGCACGACCGCGATAGCGAGCCCCGGCGTGAAGCCGCGCGAAAATGCTTTCGCGGCGACTGCGCCGAGCGTCGGGTTGAGGACGACTCCATCGTTTTGCATCGCACGAACCTAATGCGGTGCGAGACAGAGTAGAACGGCCGGCAGGAGCATCGTGGAGATCGTACGTTTCACAATACTTTCCTTATTGGGTGAGCGTTCGAAGTTCGCTCTCTATCTGCACCGCGATCTCATTCGCCGAGTACCCGCGATGCGTGAGGCTGGTGAGAAATTGCGCGATCGCCTCGCGCAACGCCGTCGCGCGCGCGCGCTTGTTGGTCGCCGGCGTCTCCCGCGCGACATGCGTTCCTCGGCGGCCGTCGCTCGATAGCCAGCCTCGTTCTTGTAACTCGGTGTATGCGCGCGCGACGGTGTTCGGCGCCACTCCGAGATCGCCGGCGAGCTGCCGAACCGTCGGCAGCACGTCGCCTGGACGAAGCTCGCCGCGTTCGATAAATGCGCGGAGTTGCTCGACGATCTGTTGGAACGCCGGGAGTTCGAGGTCGGGATCGACCGCGAGGAAGATCTCGCTCATGGCGAGATGACGGGCGTCGCATGGGAGTGGCGTTTTACGTACACGCTCGTCCAAACCCAGAGCCCGGCCCAGAGTACAAACATTGCGAGCGCCCAAAAGCGTTCGACTCCTTCAACCGCCGGGAGCGTTCCGTTCACGAAATTGACGAACACGAACACGATGCCGCATGCCAACACACACGCCATGCCGGTCTTCCGAACGCGCGATGCTTGCTCGCAGATACGCTCCCTCGCGGGATTCGCACTGGTGAGTTGCGTCGGGGCACTCGCGATGCGCCACGCGATGGCAGCCATCGCGAGCACGCAGACGCCCGCGATCGTCGCAGGAATGCGTTCGTTTGCGACATGCAAATACGGTACGAGGGCCAACAACGAAACCAGCGTAACGGCGATCCACAGCGTGGGTACGTATTCTGCTACCGGTCGAGGAGCGAGCGCGGCGATGCGCCGGCCATGTGCGCGCTCGTCGCGAACCAAATCGGCGATCGAAACGGCGACCAACGAAAGCGCGGTGAGGCTATAGCCTACGACCGGATCGAGGTCGCGTAGCGCGACGAGCCCTGCGACCAGGAACGCAAACGTCGCAATCGCCGATCGCGCCGAGGCCGATCCCTTGCCGTTTCGCTTCACGCGCAGGGCAGCCAAGAGATAGACGATTCCAGCAAAGACCGCAACGGCGGAGACCATGATTCGCTCGATGAAAAGTTGCGACGGCATCGCGAGCTCCTAGAGGTGTTTTTGGGATTTTATTGTATTGCGACACTAATACAAACCCCGTGTCTGTGTCAATAGGTTAATACATACATTTGAACGCCCCCGCGACGCATGCCCCACGGCTCGACGTCCTCGACGGCCTCCGCGGCGTCGCGATCTTGCTCGTGCTCTGGTACCACGTCTGGGAGATCTCGTGGCTGCCCGCTCCCTTTCCGCAACTCGAATTTCTTCCGGAGACGGGCTTCATCGGCGTCGCGCTCTTCTTCTTTCTCAGCGGGACGGTCATCACGTTACCCTTTGCGCGCGCCGCATTGGCGGGAACGCCGCCGCCTTCGTGGCGGCATTTTTATCTCCGCAGGTTTTGGAAGATCGTGCCCTCCTATCTGCTCTCCATCGCGGTCGCCTATGCGATCGGGTACGCAACGCTGCAGGGCGGCGCCGGGCTCGCTCCCGATCTCCTCACGCATCTGCTCTTCATCCACACCTGGTTTCCGCAGAGCGCGGGTGCGATCAACGGCGTGCTCTGGACGCTCGCCGTCGAAGTCGAGTTCTACGCGATCTTTCCGCTGCTCTGGTGGTGCTTCCGGCGCGCGCGATTCCTCACGACGGCGGCGCTGCTCGCACTCTCACTCCTCTGGCGCCTGCACGCGGTCGCATGCTGTTCGCAGAACGGGATCGTCTACCTCGATCAAGATCTCCCGGCGTTCCTCAGTTGCTTCGCCTTCGGAATGCTGACGGCGTCGCTCTTTCTCGAGACGCACGCGCGCTGGAGCGCCGGTCGCCGATATACCGTCGGTGCGAGCGCGTTTGCTCTCGGCGTCGTCGGCTGCATTTTGCTGCTACAATCGCTCTACGCCTCTCGCCTCGTCAATCAGTGGGCGGCGGTCTGGGCGGCCTCGCATCGCGATCTGTTGGCGCTAGCGTTCGCGCTAATCGCCTTCGGCGCGCTGCTCGCACCACGCCCGCTCCAACGCCTCCTCGCGAACCGATCCCTCATCTTCTTCGGTGCCATCTCCTACGCGCTCTATCTCTACCACCAGATGATCGCGCGCGAACTCCTCGCACATCACCTTCCACCGTATGTCGGTACCCCGCAGTACGATCCGCAGTGGCAATCGACGTTTACGATCCTCGCCTTCGCACTCTCCATCGGCATCGCAGCGGCGCTCACCTACTGGTTCGAACGTCCGTTGCAGAACTGGGGCAATCGCCGCACGCACTAACGCGTCGCAACCCACAGCAAACCGGGAACCTCTGCCTTCGTGAACGCGCGCGAGGCGGGATTTACCGCATTGGAAACGACGATCGCCGCCGGGTTGATCGCCATGCTCTTCGCGGCCCTCGGCACGGGCATCGTCCACGAAAGCACGGCCTTTCAGAGCGCCGCGAGGGGAGATGCGCTCGCGGCGGCGGCGCGCGAGGAGCTCCGCATCGCCGCCGATGCGCTGAAATACGACGGCTCTTCGCTCCAAACGAGCAGCGTCGCGACGACGGTGCCGATGCCGGTCGGTTCGCCGCTTTCGGCGCAGCTCTCGCTCTCGACGGAGGCGCTACCCGGCGGTGCGCTCGTGCTGCGCGTGCGCGCGAGCAACGGGAGCTCTCCCGGTTCGCTCGCTCGCGAAGCGACGCTGGTCGTCGAACGGCGCATGCCCGTGCCGGGAAGCAGCGCGATTGCCCCCACCCAGGTCGCAGCACCCTTCGGTGCGCCATGACGATCCTGCGCGCGCTCTTTTTCGCTGCGGTCGCCGCAGCGATCGCGCAGAGTTTCGCCGCCCTCGCATTAACGCTCGCACGTACGGAGTCGCTTCACGCGGCGCGCGCGGCGGCGCGCGATGCACTCGGCGCGGCACCGGTCACCGTGCAGCAGATCGTCGCCTCACGGATCGCGCTGGGAAGCGACCCGCTCGCCGCGATCGCTCCCGTCGTGAGTTGCGCGTCGCTCGGAGCGCAGCCCTGCGCTCTCAGGACAACGACGAGCGTCGCGCTCCGGCCGAGCGGTGCCGGCGCGATCCTCCAAAACAACGCCATCGTCGCAGAGGCGCGCATCGAAATTTCGCTCCGAAGCGTCGTCAGCGATTCCGCCGGGAGCGCCGTGGTGGTCGCACATCGTCTCGCGCTCCTGCGTACCTTTGCCGAGCCACCCTACGCGAGTTACGAAGGCGATGCGGAGAGTGCGGGGATCGCCCCGAGCTCGTTGACGGCCGGAACGCTCGTCAACGTCATCTACAGAAACGCGAAGAGTGGAGCGAGTATCCCCGGCAACGTGTGGAGTACGGCGCCCGCAGCGCAGCCGAGCCTCACGCCGTGGCCACAGTAGCGAGCGCTACGGCACGAAGCGATCGATCGCACCGGCGAGTTCCGCGGGAGCTTCGATCGGAACGTTGTGTCCGCAATCGCGCAAGACGACGAAAAGACTGCCGGCAATCCGATCCGCGACATCGGTTCGCAGGCGTGGAAGGCTCGCGAGCGGATCGCTCGCACCGGCGAGGACGAGCGTCGGAACAGCGATGGCGCCGAGCTCATCGCGAAAATCGAGCTCCCGCCCCGCGTCGTACCACCCAAACCAGTGTTCGCGCGAAGCGATGAGGGCGTCGTCGATGAGCACCTCGCGCGTTGCTTCGTCGACGGAGCGCCGCATCGCCCCCGCAACGAAGCGTGCGATGCGCTTGCGAGAACCGAAGGCGTCGAGGGCGAGTTCGCGATGGCGTTGGTTGCCGCGCGAGCCTCGCGCCGAACCCGGGGCGACCAGCAGCATGCGTTCGATCAGCGGGTGAGCCCGAGCGGCGAGATATTGCGCGATCCGTCCCCCCATCGAGTGGGCGATCACCGTCACCGGCACGCCGATACGCGCGAGGATCGCTTCGTAATCGGCGGCGTACCCTTCAAGTGAGTGTCCGTCGGTCGGGCGATCGCTACGCCCGCAGCCGCGGGCATCGAAACGATAGATGGTGTAGCGCCGGAGATCGAGTTTGGCGATCGCCGCATCCCACATGCGGCGCGAACTGATCCAACCGTGCGCGAAGAGCAGATGTCGCTCCCCCGTACCCCGACGTTCGAGCCAAAGCCCGGCACCATCGCGTTCGATACTTTCGCCGGATACCTGCTGCATCGTGACGAATGATGCGCGCTACCGTGGAAAAGCGCCTGCCGACCTATCTCGGCCTGCTGTACGTCGTGTTCGTTTGGGGTTTGAACACGGTGCTCGTCAAGATTGCCGTCTCGCACGTCAACGCACTTGCATTCACGGCGCTTCGCTTTTCGACGATGGCGCCGCTTGCATTGCTTTGGGTGCGGCTCTCCGGCGCCCGCTTGAACTTCGAGCGACGCGATTGGTTGCTCTTGCTCGCGAGCGGCGCATGCGGTTTCGGCATCTACCAGTATTTTTGGGTCATCGGGCTCGCCCACACGACGGCATTTGCATCCGCGCTGCTCGGAAGCAGCACGCCGATCTTTACGATGCTCTACCTCGTCGCTCTCGGATGGGAGCGCGTCCGCAGTACGCGGTGGATCGGCGCGGGGATCGCGCTGCTCGGCATCGCGGTCTTCGAAGGCGCCTTCGCCGGGCACGTCACCTTCCGCATCGGCGATGCGCTGACGATGCTTGCAGCGATGACCTTCGCCGGCTTCAACGTTATTAGCGCACGCCTGGCCCCGCGCTATCATCCCGTCGCGCTTCTCGCCGCCACATTGCTCATCGGTACCGCGATGATTCTGCCGGCGGGGATTCCCGCGTTATTCGCCGACCCGCCGACGCTCTGGCCGCCGGTGGTCTGGGAGGTCTTTGCCTTCGCGGTCGTCTTCCCCATCGTGCTCACCTACCCGGTCTGGAGTACCGGCATCGCGCGGATCGGTGCGGCGCGCGTCGCGCTCTTTAGTTTTCTCGTTCCCATCGTTTCGGGCGCGCTCTCGATTCCGATGCTTCACGCACGTTTCCAAACCCATCAACTGCTCGGTGCGGCGATCTCGCTGATCGGGCTCGCCGTCGCGACCCTGCTCGGGCATCTCTCCGTCACGGAGGCCTGGGCGCAGCGAGCCGGAGATATCGAACACTAACGCGAAGGCGCTGCCGTGATGGCTCGCCGTGCATGGTATTGGCTCCTCGCATTACCCTTCATCGCCCTGCTGGACGTTCCGATCTATAACCGGATCGATCCGCGTTGGGATGGGATTCCGTTCTTCTACTGGTACCAGCTCGCGTGGGTCGTGCTCACCGCCGCGCTGCTCGGCATCGTCTACCTGGCAACGCGCGAGCGCGCCCGATGAGCCTCACCGCCGCAGTCTTCGTCGCACTCGTGCTCGTTGCGAGCGCGTTGGGTTTTACCGCCGCACGCCGCAACGGCGGCGATCTTCGCGCGCTCGATGAGTGGGCGCTCGGCGGGAGACGATTCGGCACGCTGCTTTCGTGGTTTCTTCTCGGGGGCGATCTCTATACCGCCTACACCTTCGTTGCGCTCCCCGCGCTCGTCTACGGCGTCGGCGCGCTCGGTTTTTTTGCGGTTCCCTACGCGACGATCGCCTATCCCATCGTCTTTCTGCTGCTCGCGCGCTTTTGGAGCGTCGCCCACGAACGCGGCTATATGACCGCGGGCGATTTTGTCCGCGGCCGCTACGGCAGTCGTTCGCTCGAGATCGCGATCGCCGCGACCGGCGTCCTCGCCGCCCTGCCCTATATCGCGTTGCAGATCGTCGGAATGAAAGCGGTGCTCGCCCAGCTGGGCGGCATCTTCTCCTTCGGCGGCGGAGCGATGCCGCTCGCGATCGCGTTTGCATTACTCGCGGCGTACACCTATATCGGCGGATTGCGCGCACCGGCAACGATTGCGGTCTTTAAGGATATTCTGATCTATATCACGATCGCCGCCGCCGTCGTCATCATCCCCCACGCGCTCGGTGGATGGAAATCGATTTTCGCCGCTGCCGGGAACGCCCTCGCAAGCCCGACGCACCCGCTGCCGCTGCTCGTCGCACCGCAGATGCAATTTGCCTACGCGACGCTCGCCCTCGGCTCGGCGTTCTCGCTCTTTCTCTATCCGCATGCAATTACGTCGCTCCTCTCGGCACGGAGCGCCGATGTCGTTCGCCGCAACGCAGCGCTCCTGCCGCTCTACTCGATCCTGCTCGGCGTCATCGCGCTTCTGGGATTCGCCGCACTCGCCGCCGGCATTCACGCTCCTCCGAATGAAATCGTGCCGATTCTCTTCGCGCGCTACTTTCCGCCGTGGTTCGCGGGACTCGCCGATGCCACCATCGTCATCGGCGCGTTGGTTCCCGCATCGATCATGGCGCTCGGTGCGGCGAACCTCTTTCTGCGCAACGTCGTCGCGCCGCTATCGGGAAGAGCGCCGAGCCGCGAGGCAGGAACGACGAAGTGGCTGACGCTCGCGTTCTGTGCGCTCTCACTCGTTCTCGTTCTCTCCGTCAACGTGAAGTTCGCCATCTATTTTCAGTTACTCGGCGGCGCCTGGGTGCTCCAAACCGCGCCGGCGATATTCTTCGGCCTCGGCGGGCGTTCGTTGCCGGCACGTGCACTGCTCGCGGGTTGGTTCGCCGGTATGCTGGCGGCGACGTCCTTCGCGCTGATGGATGGTTTCGCGCCGAACGTCGCCCTGCACGTCGGTTCGTTTACGCTTATCGGCTTCATCGCCATCTACGCCGTCGCGATCAATCTCGGCGTTGCGTTACTCGCTGCATTGCTGCTACGCGATCGTACGCCGCAGCGAGAGATCGCATGAGCGAACGCATCGAACCGGCGAGATGGGCGCCGCCGAGCGGCTATGCAAACGGCATGCTTGCATCGGGGCGCATTCTCGCCATCGCAGGGCAAGTCGGCTGGGATGCACGGCAGCATCTCGTCTCGAACGATTTCCTCGCGCAGGCCGAGCAGGCGATGCGAAACATCTCCGAGGTGCTGCGTACCGCCGGTGGAGCTCCCGAAAACCTCGTACGGATGACCTGGTACGTGCTCGATGCAGCGGAGTACCGGGCGCATGCGAAAGCGCTCGGCGCCGCCTATCGCGAGCTCTTCGGTAGCCACTACCCGGCGATGACGTTGATCGTCGTTGCCGGCCTCCTCGAAGCGGGCGCGCGCATCGAGATCGAGGCTACTGCGGTTCTTCCCGCGCTCGACGAGTAGATCCCGAATGGTCCAGGCCGGCTCCTACGAGCGCTCGCGAAGTTTATAGCGCTGTAATTTTCCCGTCGCGGTCCGAGGGAGCGCAGCGAGCACTTCGATCTCACGGGGCGCCTTGAAAGGAGCGATCGTCGCTTTGCAATGCTCGATGAGTTCGGTGATGGTTGCATCGTTGTCCTCACGGGCGCTGCGAAGTACGACGAACGCCTTCACCATCGTCGTATGATGCGCGGGGTCGGGCTTACCGACCACGGCACATTCGAGAACGTCGGGGTGGAGCAAGAGCACCTGCTCGACCTCCGGTCCCGAAACGTTGAAGCCCGCCGAGACGATCATATCGTCGGCACGAGCGACGTAGGTGAAGTAGCCATCACCATCCATCGAATAGGCGTCGCCCGGATAATTCCAGCCATTCTGCACGTAGCTCTGCTGCCGCTCGTCATCGAGATAACGACACCCCGTCGCTCCGCGGACCGCTAACCGCCCGACCGTTCCACAAGGGAGTTCGTTCCCGCGTTCGTCGTGAATCTGCGCCACGTAGCCCGGCACGGCCCGTCCAGTCGAGCCCGCGCGCGCCTCGGCCGCCGGCGAGCCGATAAAGATATGCAGCATCTCGGTGCTGCCGATGCCGTCGATAATCGAGATTCCCGTTGCGGCGCGCCACGCTTCCCACACAACGCCCGGAAGCGTCTCGCCGGCGGAGACGCAGATGCGCAGACTCGACCAGTCGCGCTTGCTTGCGTGCGCGCTCAGCGCGCGATAGGCAATCGGCGCGGTGAAGAGCACGCTAATACGATGCCGTTCGATCGCCGCTGCAAGCTCCTCGGCGCTCGCGCGTTCGAGCAATACGGTCGAAGCACCAATGGCAAATGGAAACAGTAATATGCCGCCGAGCCCGTAGGTGAATGCCAGCGGCGGCGACCCGCTAAAGCGATCGTCGGGATCCGCTCGCAGCACCTCGGCACCGAAGGTATCGCACGTTGCGAGCAGGTCCCGATGTACGTGCATCGCGGCTTTCGGGAGGCCGGTCGTGCCCGAGGTGAAGGCGATCATCGCCACATCTTCTGCGGCGGTCGCCGTATTTTCGAAACTCGCCCCTTTGCTCGCAGCACGCGCTTCGAGCGAGTCCGCGCGCTCGTCGCCCCAATAGCAGAGCCTCATCTCGGGACGCGCCGCATGTGCCCGCTCGAGATCCTCGGCGAGACGCGCATCGCAGAGCGCGATGGTCACCCGCGCGCGTTCGCTCACCGTCTGTAGCTCTTGCACGCGATAGAGCGGCATCGTCGTCACCACGATGCCGCCGGCTTTCAGCACGGCGAACCAACAGGCGATCAACGTCGGCGTATTCGCCGAACGCAGCAAGACGCGATTGCCGGTGACGAGCGCGAGATCTTCAACGAGGACGCGCGCGATCCGATTCGCCCACTCCATCATCTGCCGATAGGTATAGGTCGTTCCGTCATCGGCGATCGCACAGTGACGCTCGCCGCGCCCCTCTTCAACATGACGATCGAGAAAATACCAGGCGGCATTGATGCGCTCGGGATAGCGCATGCTCGGCAGCGTAAACTCAAAGCGAGGAAGCGCGGCTTCGGGCGGTAGGCGATCTCGAGCGAACGTATCGCGATGGGCGCTCTCAACCAAGCGAATGCTCCTTCAAAACACTGCGCGCGATGACGACTTGTTGCACCTCGCTCGCACCTTCGTAAATGCGGAGCGCACGAACGTCGCGGTAGAGCCGTTCGACGATCTCTCCCCGCGTAACGCCGCGCCCACCGAAGAGCTGAACGGCTCGATCGCAGACGCGGCCAGCGGCCTCCGTCGCGTACCATTTCGCCATCGCCGCCTCTTTCGTCACGCGCGCCGCTCCGGTATCCTTGGCATACGCAGCGCGATAGACCAGAAGCGCCGCCGCATCGATCTCCGTCGCCATCTCTGCGAGCATCCCGGAGACGATCTGCAGATCGGCGAGTTTTCCTCCATAGATTTCGCGCTGCATCACGTGCGCTCGCGCCTCGTCGAAGGCACGTCGCGCAAAACCGAGCGCGGCCGCGCCGACGGTAGCGCGAAAAACATCGAGCGTCGCCATCGCAATTCGAAAACCATCGCCCTCCTCACCGAGTCGCGCATCGGCGGGAATCCGAACGCCGGAGAAGCTCAACGCGCCCAACGGGTGCGGCGAGATCGTTTGGATCGAACGCGTCAGCGCGATGCCCGATTGCGCCGCATCGACGATAAAAGCGCTCAAACCCTTCGTCGGGTGATCGCTCGTCCGCGCGAAGAGCACGTAGGTGTCGGCGATACCCGCGTTGCTGATCCAACATTTTTCGCCGTCGATCGCGTAGCCATCATCGCTGCGCTGCGCGCGCGTCGCGAGCGCCGCTACATCTGACCCGGCGCGCTCCTCCGAGAGCGCAAATGCCGCAACCGATGCTCCGGCGAAGATCCCAGGTAACACGCGCTCGCGCTGCTGCGCCGTTCCAAAGAGCGAGATCGCTCCGCTCCCCAACCCCTGCATGGCAAACGCAAAATCACCGAGCGCGCTGCGATAGGCGAGTTGCTCGCGCGAGAGCGCGATCGCGCGGACATCGAGACGCGAACAAGGCGCGAGCCATCCGGCAGATCCGAGATCGCGCGCCCAGCATCGCGTCCGAGCGCCGACGGAAGCATCGTCGAGCGCATCGGCCTCGAAGCGCGCCGAAGGCTCGGCTTCCAGCCACGTTTCTAAGCGCTCGGCGTGAGATCGATGCGCGGCATCGAAGAAAGGCCACGCGAGCGTCGCATCGAGCCGCATCAATTGCCCTCGAATCGCGGCCGGCGTTTTGCGACGAACGCTTCGTACGCACGACGAAAATCGCCGCTCGCCATCAGTTCGGCTTGAACCCGCGCTTCCTTCGCGATCTCATCCGCGAGTGCCATCGTCGGCGCCACGTCGAGCATCGCCTTCGTCACTGCGTGCGCTCGCGTCGGGCCGCTCGCAAGCTCCCGTGCCAATCCTCGGGCCTCCTCATCGAGCGATTCGGGCGCGCAGAGGCGATTGAAGAATCCCCACGCGAGCGCCTCCTCTCCGGAGAGGTCGCGGCCGGTATAGAGCAAATCGCTCGCCCGCCCGAGCCCGACGATGCGCGGCAATAGCGCACAGGCACCCATATCCGCCCCGGAGAGCCCGACGCGGACGAAGAGAAAGGCGACGCGGGCTCGTGCGGTGCCCAAACGAAGATCTGAGGCCATCGCGAGAATCGCGCCCGCACCGGCGCAGACGCCGTCGATCGCTGCGAGGATCGGCTGCGGGCAGGCGCGCATCGCCGCGACGACGGCACCGGTCATCTCCGTAAACTTCAACCGCTCTTCGGGGGTCATCGCAACTAACGGGCCGATGATCTCGCGCACGTCGCCGCCCGAGCAGAAATTTTCGCCTGCGCCGCGCAGAATTACGACGCGAACGCTGCGCTCGTTTCGCAGCGCGGTAAAGCCGTCGCGCAACGCCGCATAGATTTCGAAGGTCAGCGGGTTCTTTCGCTCGGGGCGCGCTAACGTCAGCGTCAGGACCCCGTCGTTCAGCTCCGCTTGTAATCCGTTCGCTTCGATCACCGCATCACCAAGGGAAGGTCTTGCTCGCTTCGTACGCCCGCGCTGTTGCGCGCGATCACGCGCAATGCGTATGCACGCGTGAAGATCGGCGGCCAGTCGAAGAGCGCCAATTTGAACGCGAATATTCCGAAGGCCGTTCGCGGAACGTCGATGGAAAACAGATTCGTGCGCACCTCCACCGACGCCGTATTCGTCGAGGTCACGAAGCTTCCGCGCCACGTCGTACCGCGACGAAGATCGAGGCTCGAGAAATGCATGGCGAGGATCTTGGGAGGCGCCTCGTTACCGAGAATATCCGGGGTGGGCATCGCCACGGGCGTACCTCCGACGCTTGCATCACGCGGGAGCGATGGGAGATGCGAGACGCAGCCGACGAGCGCAACGAGTAGAATCGCCGCGGTGAGCCTGCGCGACACAAGTACGAACATACCCCTTCATCGGCGCGGGAGCCCCCCGATTCCTGCACGATACAGGGAGTGGCGCCGTGCGTGCGTAAGGTCGCGCCATGGAAGGCAACGCACCCCGTAGTCTTACAATCGATTACGCCCTCTCGCTCTCCTGTCTGACGATCGTCACGGGCTTTTTTATCGATGCATGGGCCCACGGGCACGTGCCGATCGAAACCTTCCTCACGCCCTATCACGGGTTCATCTATCTCGGCATGCTGGCGATTCTCGCGACGCTCGCAACGCAATATCTTCGCGGGCGACGGCTCGGGTATCGCGGCATACACGCCTTTCCGAAGCCCTATCACCTCGCATTAGTCGGAATTCCGATCTTCCTCATCGCCGCTCCGAGCGACGCGCTCTGGCACGCCATATTCGGGCTCGAAGAGGGCGTCGACGCGCTCTTAAGCCCGACGCACCAAATGATGGGATTGGCGATTCTTTTCATCGCCTCCGCCCCTATTCGCAGCGCGCTCTCCGCACGCGGTCTCGGCACGCCGCCGAAGGGGCTGCGCGAACAACTTCCGATAGCGTTCGCGCTCGCGGCGTGGCTGGGGCTGATTCATTTTGGAACGGCCTATGCGTTCATCCCCGCCGCAGACCGCGGGAATGCGCCGCCGCCGATATCGCCGCTGCATGCAACGTATTTTACGGCGATCGCGCTGAGTTACTATAAGAGCTCGCTCGGCGTGCTGGTGGTGATCTTTCAGTCGGCGCTCTTCGCCGGTTTTGCGCTCTTCTTAAGCGCCCAATTTCGCAGCGCATTCGGAGTGCTTACCATCGTGCTGCTCCTCGGAAACACGCTCAACGCCATCCCCTTCACCAACGCAACGCCGCTGCTCGCCACCACGATTCTCTGTTCGCTGGTCGCCGGCTTGCTGGGAGATACGTGGATAGCGTTGCGCGACCCGCATCCCACCCGTCCCGGAGCATACCGCACGCTCGCCGTCATCGTCCCATTGTCGTATTTCGCCTGTTACCTCGTCGTCACCGATCTAACCAGCGGGCTCTGGTGGGACGTTCACTTCCGGCTCGGAGTTCTGCTTTGGAGCGCGGCAGTCGGCATGGGATTATCGTTCTTGGCGATGCGCGCCCGCGAAACGTGATTCCCGCGCTCATCGCGCTGCTCACGTTTCTTCTCCACCTTGCATTCGCGGGGAATTACGGCTACTTTCGCGACGAACTCTATTTTATCGCCTGCGCCCAACATCTCGCGTGGGGCTATCCCGACCAGCCGCCCTTGGTCGCGCTCGTCGCCCTGCTCTCCGAGCCGTTCCACTGGAGCCTTCTCGTTCTCCGCACACCGAGCGCGATCGCCGCTGCATTCAATGTTCTCGTCGTTGCGGCGCTCGCCCGCGACCTTGGTGGCGGGCGTTTCGCGCGTACGCTCGCGGCGCTCGCCGTTGCGATGCTTCCCGCCTACATCACGCTCGGGAGCGTGCTCACCACCACCTCGTTCGAACCTCTGACGTGGTCGCTCGTCGCGCTGCTGACGCTACGAGCGCTGCGCGCGCCGACCCCGGCGGCCGGAGCGCTCCTCGGCGCGGCGGTGGCGTTCGGCACCTACGGCAAGTATTCGATGCTGCTCTGGGCATTCGCGCTCGTCGTCGGCATCGCGTGTTCCTCGCAACGAGCGATCCTGCGCTCGCGCTGCGCGCTTGCAGCCTACGCGGTCGCAACGATCGCTCTCGCTCCCAACCTCCTCTGGCAGGCCGTGCACGGTTGGCCCTTCCTCGAGGTTATCCACGCCGATTTCATCGGGCGGCATCCCTTCAATAACGGCTGGCAACTCGAATACCATGGCTTCATCGCGAACGCGCTCTCGTTCACGCTCGAACAGATCGCGTTTACCAACCCGCTGCTCGCTCCACTCTGGATCGTGGGGATCGTTTCGGCTCTTCGCACTTCGGCGCTCCGTTTCTTCGGGATTGCGGCCTTGGGAACGTTCGTCGTCGCGATCGCGCTGGAAGCGAAAGGCTACTACGTCATCGGCGCATATGGAACTCTCCTCGCACTCGGAGCGGTAGCATTCGAGCGCGCGGCGGAGCCGCTGCGTGCGGCGCGCGGCGCCGCAATCGTCGCCCTGCTCGCGAGCACGGCGCTCATTCTCCCGCTCGCCGCGCCGGTGCTCCCCGTCGACGAATTAATCGCCTACTCACGCGTTCTGCACCTCACCGGGCAGCATGGCAGCACGGCACAACTGGTGCAGCCGCTCTTCGCCGAGGAGTTCGGGTGGCGACGTCTCGCCTCCGACGTCGCGCGCGTGTACGATCGCCTGCCGGCAGAGCGCCGAGCGCGCACCGCAATCTACGCCGATACCTATGCCGATGCGGGCGCGATCGACCGCTACGGCCCTGCGTTCGATCTACCGCCGGCGATCGGCAGCCAGAATGCGTATTGGCTCTGGGGGATGCACGGATACGATATGCGCAGCGTTCTCGCCATCGGCGCGAGCCGCGAGCGCGAACTCTTCGCCGCCTATGCGAAATGTACGCCGGTGGGAACGACCTTCGATCGCTATCGTGCCGTCGTCGAAGGCCCAACGCCGATCTTCCTCTGCTCGCATCCGCGCTTGCCGCGCGCCGCGCTCTGGCGCTCGCTCCGTTGGTATGGGGCCTAAACGAGCGCTGCGCTCTACGCGAGAACCAACTCTTCGCCGTTACGATCGCCGGTGAGGAACTCCATCGCGCCGCGGACCACCGTTGCAACCTCGATGATGCGCCCGCTCGGATTCATCGCCGCGAGTTGCGCGCGCGCCTCCTCCGCGCTCGCACCGGTATGGCCGACGATCTGATCGACTGCCTGCTGCATCATATCGGTCTCGGTATAGCCCGGGCAGATGGCGTTGATAGAGACCCCCGAACCCGCGAACTCGGCGGCGAGCGCGCGCGTGAGCCCGATGACGCCGTGCTTACTCGCGCAGTAGGCAGCGATATAGGGTGCGCCATAGAGCCCGGCGATCGATGCCATATTGACGATACGCCCGAAGCCCTTCGCACGCATCTCCCCAATGACGGCGCGCGAACAGAGAAATGTGCCGGTGAGGTTCGTCGCGATAATCTGCTGCCAGAGTTCGTCGCTGGTACGCCCGAGTGGAGCCGAGGCGGCGATACCGGCGTTATTGACGAGCATCGTTATCGGCCCGTGCCGTTCGCGCGCCGTTGCAAATGTGCGCGCGATACTCGCAGCATCGCTCACATCGCAGGATTGCGCATCGATACCGGGTTCGCTCGTTCCGGCGCGGCTCAGGCCGCTCACTGCGGCACCGGCCGCGGCGCAGGCGCGAGCGATGGCGAGCCCGATGCCGCGCGAGGCTCCGGTAATCGCGACGTGCTGCCCGTGGAGATCGAAATCGGTCACGTAGGTTGCTCCAGTCTGCGCGCAATCGCGCGTTCGAGTTGCTCTTTTCCGGGGCGATAGGGTATCGGCCATGCTTGCTCGCGATAGCCGAGTTCGGCCGCCGCGTGCAGCGTCCAATAGGGATCGGCGAGGTGCGGTCGCCCGAGCGCGACGAGGTCGGCGCGTCCGCCGGCGACGAGCGCGTTGACCTGTTCGTGCTCGGTAATATTTCCCACCGCCATCGTCGCGATCTCGACTTCGTTGCGAATCGCATCGGCGAAGGGCGCCTGAAACATCCGCCCGAAGCGCGGCCGGCTCCGTGGATCGGTCTGCCCGGTTGAGACATCGATAAGATCGGCGCCCGCGGCTTTGAACGCACGCGCGATCTCGACCGCATCGCGTTCGTCGTTCCCTTCCGCGCACCAATCGGTCGCCGAGATACGCACCGAGATTGGGCGCTCCATCGGCCAACGCGCGCGTACTGCGGCAAAGACCTCGAGGGGAAAGCGCAATCGATTTTCGAGCGATCCCCCATAGCGATCGCTCCGCCGGTTCCGCAACGGCGTCAGAAACGAGGAGAGCAAATAACCGTGCGCGCAATGCAGTTCGAGCATATCGAAGCCGGCCTCGATCGCCATCGCGGTCGCGCGCGTAAACTCTTCGAGAATCAGTTGCATGCCCGGTTCGTCGAGCGCATGCGGAACCTGGCTTCCGGGGGCATAGGGAATCGCCGATGGGCCGACGACCGGCCAATTCCCCGACGCAAGCGGTTCGTCCATGCCTTCCCACATCAGTTTCGTCGAGCCCTTCGGCCCCGCGTGCCCGAGTTGCAGCGCGATCTTCGCATGCGAGCGTTCGTGAACGAAATCGACGATCCGCTTCCACGCGGTGACGTGCTCGGGCGCGTACATGCCGGTGCATCCCGGCGTGATCCGCCCCCGTGCGCTCACGCAGGTCATCTCGGTAACGACGAGCCCCGCGCCGCCGAGCGCGCGGCTCCCATAGTGGACGAGGTGAAATTCGTTCGGCACGCCGTCGACCGCACTGTAGGTATCCATCGGCGAAACGACGACCCGGTTGCGCAGTTCGAGTCCACGCAGAGCAAAGGGCGAGAACATCGGTGGAATCGCGGGCTCGCCGAAACGCGCCTCGACGCGCTCGACGTAGTCGGCGTCGCGCGTGCGGAGATTTTCGTGCCCGATCCGTTGACTGCGCGTCAGGAGGCTATAGGCGAAGGTCTCGGGATCGAGACGCGCGTAGCGTTCGACGTTTTCGAACCAGCGCGTCGAATTTCTGGCAGCGTTCTGCAGCTTGAGAACTTCGAGCTTTCGCTCGCCCTCGTAGAGCGCGAAGGCATCTTCAGCACGATCGCAGCGCTCCAAGGCATTGACGAGCGCGATCGAATCTTCCATCGCCATTTTCGTGCCCGAGCCGACGGAAAAGTGTGCGGTATGCGCGGCATCACCGACGAGCACGAGGTTCCCGTCGTGCCAGCGCTCGTTTTCGACGAAGGTAAAATCGATCCACGCGCTGCCGCGACGGTGGCCCGGGTTCACCTGCAATCGATGGCCTCGCAATTCCTCGGCAAAGAGCGCTTCGCAGAACGCGACCGTCGCGGCGGCATCGGCACGATCCAAGCCATGAGCGCGCCACGTCTCTTCGCGACATTCGACGATGAAGGTACTCGTCGTTTCGTCGAAGCGATAGGCATGCACCGTGAACCATCCATGCTCGCTCCGCTTGAAAAAAAACGTAAACGCATCGAGTGGAATATCGCTGCCCAACCAGACGAACTTGCAGAGCCCGCCGGTCACCTGCGGCCGAAAGAGCGAGGCGTAGCGATTGCGGGTCGGCGAATGAACGCCGTCGGCGGCGATGACGATGTCGCAGTCCGCACGAAAGGCATCGAGATCCTCGACGCGTTCGCGATAGCGCAACTCGACGCCGAGCGCGAGAGCGCGTTCGTGAAGGATCGCGAGCAGATGTTTGCGCGAGATCCCGGCGAAGCCGTGCCCGCTCGAACGAACGCGTGCGCCGCGGACGTGAATCTCGATATCGTCCCAATGCACGAAACTGCGCTCGATATGCGCGAAACTCTCGGGATCGGCAACCGCGAGGCCGTCGAGCGTTGCGTCGGAAAAGACGACGCCCCATCCGAAGGTATCGCCGAAGGGATTCCGTTCGACGAGTTCGACCCGCCACTTCGGAAAGCGCGCTTTTGTTAAAAGCGCCGCGTACAATCCGCCCGGGCCGCCACCGAGAACGCGAACGTGCGAAGCACGCGCGGCTTTCAAGCGAGGACTCGATCGGCGAGAACGGCCTGCGCGGCGCGGCGCCCCGGGAAACCACTCACGCAACCACCCGGGTGCGTCCCCGATCCGCAGAGATAGAGCCCGGCGATGGGGCTACGAACGCCGAAGCGACCTTCGTAGATCTGCCCGGGGAGTAATTCGCCGTGAAAGATATGCCCGCCGATCAAACCGAAACGTTCCTCGAGATCGGGTGCGACCATCAATTGCCGCGCCTCGATCGCGTTGGGAATATTCGGCGCGTACCGGGCGAGTTGCGCGACGATTTTCTCCACCGCGCCATCGCGCCGCGCCGTATCCCAGCCGCCGGGGCGATCGGCGGGAAAATACTGCGCGAAGATTGAGAGAATATGCTTTCCCGGCGGAGCGAGGCTCGGATCGGTCGGCGTCTGCATGAAACATTCGAGCATCGGTTCCTCGCTCTCGCCGGTGCGACGCGCGTCGTCGTGCGCGCGCTGCAGGAACGCGAGGTCGGGAGCGACGTGAATCGTCGCGCGATGGTGGGGCTGCAGCGTCGTGCCGGGGCGGGCGCTGAAGTTCGGAAGCTCGCCGAGGGCGAGATTGAGTTTGAGCGCCGGGCCGACGCTCTGCCAGCGCGCGAGCGCGCCTTTGGTCGCATCGTCGAGATGCTCCTCGCCGAGGAGTTCGCGATAGGTCGTTACCGGGTGCGCGTTCGAGAGCACCGCGTGCGCGCGAAATTCGCGCCCATCGGCGGTCACCGCACCGACGACGCGATCGCCGTCGAGCAGAAATCGGGTGACGTTCGCATCGGTAAATGCACGCGCGCCACGCGCCTGCGCCGCGGAGAGCAGCGCCTGCGAGATCGCGCCCATGCCGCCGCGCACGAAGCCCCATGCGCCCTGCACGCCGAAGGCGCGCCCAGCGTAGTGATGGGCGAGCACGTAGCCCGTTCCGGCATCGAACGGTCCGCGATAGGTGCCGATGAGCCCATCGGTCGCCAACGTCGCCTGGAGCACCGGCGTGCGAACGTGCCGCTCGACGAGCGCGGCAACGCTCCCCTCCAACGCTGCGCGCACCTGCGCGTCGAAGCGATCGAAGCGCGGTTCCATATCGGCGAAACGTTCGAAGAGCGCCGAACCGAGCGCCGTTGCCTCGCGATCGAAGGCCGCGAAGCCCGCGATATCGGCAGGATCGAAGCGCGCGATCTCCTCGGCGTTCTGTTCTTCATCGGCGCCGAGCAAGAGCGAGCGGCCGTCGAGGAGCGGCGTAAACGATGCTGGATCCTTGCGGTACGCATCGTAGCCGTGCGCGCGCAGATCGAGCCGCTCGATCAACCACGGGTCGAGCAGACTGCAGACGTAGCTCGCCGCCGAGATGGTATAGCCGGGCCAGCGGTCGCGCTCGCTCACCGTCGCGCCTCCGATACGGTCGGAGCGCTCGAGGATCGCGACCCGAAGGCCGGCATCGCTCAGGAGCGCGGCGGCGGCCAAGCCGTTATGCCCGCTGCCAATCACGAGGGCGTCGTAGGTTTCCATCCCCGTTCTATACAAGCCAGAGGCGATGAACTCTTGGCGGCTTCGCGCACTTCGCATCGCCATCGCTCTGCTACCGGTGCTCGCCTTCGCCGTCGGTACCCCGTTGCTCAACCGCGTCGATCCCCGCATCGCAGGGCTGCCGTTCAACCTCGCCTGGGTCATTCTCTGGATTCTGCTCACGCCGCTCTGCCTGTTCGCGATCGAACGATTGCGGAACGTGAAGACGTAATGCTCGCATCGGCGCTCGCGGGGCGGATCGCGCTCTCCATCGTCGCGATCGTGATCGCCGGGACGATTGCGTTCGCGCTCCTGAATCTTAAACGCGGGCGCGTCGACCCCACCGAATATGCGATCGGCGGGCGTAGCTTCGGCACCATCTTCCTGTGGGTCTTGCTTGCCGGCGAGATCTACACCGCGTTCACCTTTCTCGGCGCCGCAGGCTGGGTCTATCTCCACGGTGCGGCTGCCTATTACATTCCGGCATACGGCGCGATCGGCTATCTCGTCGGATATGCATTGCTCCCGCGCATACGGCGCCTCGGTGCCGAGCGCGGGCTCGTCACCGCACCCGATCTCCTGGCGAATTATTATCGGAGCCCGCGGCTCGGCGTCCTCGCGGCGATTCTCTACGTCGTCCTCGCATTGCCCTACGTGACGTTGCAGCTCAGCGGTCTGCAAATCGTGCTCTCGAGCGCCGGATATGGATGGCTCGATGGGGCGATCGGTGCGGCGGTCGCCTTTACCGCGATCGCGCTCTTTACGTTTACCGCCGGGTTGCGCGGCACGGCGTGGGCGAGCTTGGTGAAAGACGGCTTGGTGCTCGCGGTCGTGCTCTTCGCCGGCGTCGCGCTGCCGATTCACTTCTTCGGCTCGCTCGGCGGAATGTTCGCACAGCTCCAACGTACGAACGCCGCGCTCTTAACGCTCCCGACGGGCGATGCACCGTTGGGGCAGGTGTGGTTTATTACGACGGTGTTGTTTACGGGTATTGGTTTTTATATGGGGCCGCATTCGATCGCCGCGACGTTCTCCGCGCGCAGCGACAACACGTTGCGGCGGAATGCCATGCTCTTGCCGCTCTACTCGATCGTGTTGATCGTCATCTTCTTCGCCGGCTACGCGGCGTTATTGCTGGTGCCGGGGCTGCACGGTCACGCCGCCGACCAATCGTTTTTGCTCGTCATCGCGCGCTACTATCCGCCCTGGGTGATGGGCTTCGTCGCTGGCGCCGGAGCGCTCGCGGCGTTGGTGCCCTCCTCGGCACTCATTTTGGCCTCGGCGGCGATCGTGGTGCGCAATATCGTGCGCCCGGCCTTCCCCGGTCGCATCGAGGAGCGACACGAAACCATGGCGATGCGCGTGGCGGTGATCGCGATCTCCGCAGCGGCGTTACTCGCCTGGTGGCTCGCACCGGAGA
>JABEUW010000104.1 GCA_013043945.1 Vulcanimicrobiota bacterium
CGTTCCATGCCCGCGGCTTCATGCTCTTTGCCTCGCCAGATGTTGCCGCCGCCGACGACGACGGCGATGCTGATGCCGCCGCGTGCGACATCGGCGATCTCGCGCGCCATCGTTTCGGTCGTTCTCACATCGACGCCGTTAGCGCTCGATGCGAACGCCTCGCCGGAGAGCTTGATGAGGACGCGCGAGAAGCGCGCGGCGCTCGCCTGCACGAATATCTACTCGCCTAACGCGAACTTCACGAAACGACGGACGCGAATGTTCTCGCCGAGCGCTCCGACGGCGGCATTCACGAGGTCGCCGACCGTGATCGAATCGTCCTTCACGAACGACTGATCGAGCAAGCAATGATCTTCGTACCACTTGTTGAGTTTGCCCTCGACGATCTTCGCGGCGACCTCGGGTGGTTTGCCGGGCGGCACGGCGCCCTCGAGTTCCTTGCGGGCTTCGGCGATCACATCCTCGGGAACCGAAGCGCGATCGAGATAGGCGGGAGACATCGCGGCGACGTGCATCGCCACATCGCGTACGAGTTCGCCGAATTTCGGGTTCCGCGCCACGAAATCGGTCTCGGAGTTTACCTCGACCAAGACGCCGATCTTTCCACCGGCGTGAATGTAGCTGCCGACCAACCCTTCGTTCGCTGCCCGTTCGGACTTCTTCTGCGCCTGCGCCGCGCCGCGTTCGAGAAGCAGCGCCTTCGCGCGTTCGCGATCGCCGGAGGCTTCCACGAGTGCTTTTCGGCAATCCATCATCGGGGCGCTGGTCTCGTCGCGTAGGGCCTTGATCTCATCGGCCTTCGGTTGGTAGGTCATAGTACTCACAGATTCTCTCCTTGGCGTTCGTTTGCTTTCATGCGCGCGAAGAGAGGCCGACGACGGCCTCCCTTGCGACGGGTTTTCCTCACGGGCGAGGAGGACTAGCCGGCGACGGCCTCCGCTGCCTCGAAGGCTCCCGCTTCGTTGATGGGGGCTTGAGCGTAGACCGCGCCGTCGAAGGAGCTCTCCGCTTCGGTACGTCCTTCGATGATCGCATCGGCCATCTTCCCGACCATGAGCTTCACCGCGCGAATCGCATCGTCGTTACCGGGGATCGGATAGTCGATTTCGTCGGGATCGCAGTTGGTGTCGATCACGGCGATCGTCGGGATGCCCAACTTGCGCGCTTCGAGCACGGCGATGCGCTCCTTTTTCGGGTCGACGATAAAGATGGCGTCGGGGAGACGGTGCATATCTTTAATGCCGCCGAGGAAGCGTTCGAGCTTGTTGAGCTCGTCCTGAAGCTTCGCGACCTCTTTCTTGGGCAAGCGGTCGAAGTCGCCTTGAAGGCGCATCTCTTCGAGCTCGCGCAAGCGCGAAATGCGCTTCTGAATCGTCGAGAAATTCGTCAGCGTTCCGCCGAGCCAGCGCTGGTTGATGTAGAAGGTCCCCGCGCGCTCGGCTTCATCCTTCACGACCTCCTGCGCCTGTTTCTTCGTGCCGACAAAGAGAATGACGCGCCCCTCGCGCGACATCTGCTTCACCACTTCGTAGGTGTCGCGAACGCGCTGGAGCGTGATAGCGAGATCGATGATGTAGATGCCGTTGCGCTCCTGGAAGATGTACGGTTTCATCTTCGGGTTCCAACGACGGGTCTGGTGACCGAAATGCACGCCGGCTTCAAGAAGCTCGCGCATAGAAATAACGGACATTGAAGGGTTCCTTTCAGCTGGCCCCCAACCGCGGCGCTCTCCGAGCCGTGCGATCGTTCTTTGGGACCATCGAAGCCCGGCCTCCTTGCCGAGCGAGTTGACAACCCTCGGAGTATAGCACGGGCGGAGGGCGGTCGCGCAAGCGCGAAGGAGCCCCCGATGCGTTATCTCGTGACCGGAGGCCTGGGGTTCATCGGCTCGGCCTTCATCCGCCTGCTCGCTGCCGAGCGCCCCGAGGTGGAGATCGTCAACCTCGACGCCATGACCTACGCCGCGAACCCGGCAAACCTCGCCTCGATCGCCGAGAACCCGCGCTACCGCTTCGTGAAGGGCGATATCACCGACCCGGCCGCCGTCACCACGGCGATCGGCGAGGGGGTCGACGCCATCGTGAACTTTGCCGCCGAGACCCATGTCGATCGCTCGATTCTCGACCCCGAAGCCTTCCTGCGCACCGATATCCTCGGCACGCATACCCTGCTCGAAGCGCTCCGGGAGCGGCGGATCGCCCGCTACCTCCAGGTCTCCACCGACGAGGTCTATGGGGATGTCGAGAGCGGCGAATCGCTCGAGAGCTCCCCGCTGCGCCCTCGCAGCCCATACAGCGCGAGCAAGGCCGGGGGCGACCTTCAGGTGCTCGCCTATCGCACGACCTACGGGCTCCCGGTGCTGATCACACGCGGCAGTAATACCTATGGCCCCTACCAGTACCCCGAGAAGCTGATCCCGCTCTTTGTCACCAACCTCATCGACGACCAGAGCGTGCCCGTCTACGGCGACGGCTTACAGATTCGCGACTGGTTGCACGTCGAGGATCACGCACGCGGTATTCTCTGCGTCCTCGAACGCGGCGAACTCGGCGAGGTCTACAATATCGGCGGCGGCAACCCGCGCACCAACCTCGATATCACCCATCGCCTGCTCGCAGGCTGCGGCCGCTCGTTCGAGAGCCACGTGCGGCACGTCGCCGACCGCGAAGGGCACGATCGCCGTTACGCGATCTCCAGCGCGAAGGCACACGCGCTCGGTTGGCGCCCGGAGATCGAGTTCGAGCGGGGGCTCGAAGCGACGATCGCGTGGTACCGCGAGCACGAATCGTGGTGGCGCCCGCTCAAGTCAGGCGAATTTCTCGCTTATTACCAGCGCCAGTACGCGCACCGATAAGGAGCGTTCATTCGCATGAAAGGCATCATCCTCGCAGGTGGGCTCGGTAGCCGCTTGCGCCCGCTGACGAAGGTTACGAACAAACACCTTCTGCCGATCTACGACAAGCCGATGATCTACTATCCGATCGAAACCCTCGTACGCGCGGGAATACAGGATATTATGATCGTCACCGGCGGCAACTCCGCCGGCGATTTTCTGCGCCTGCTCGGAAACGGCTCGGAGTTCGGACTCAAGGATATCTATTACACCTACCAAGAGGGCGAGGGCGGCATCGCCGACGCGCTCAAACTCTGCGAGCATTTCGCCGAAGGGAATCGCGTCGTCGTGATTCTCGGCGACAATATCGTCCAGGACGACATCTCGCCGTACGTGCGGCGTTTCGAGCAACAGGATTCCGGCGCGCGTATTCTGCTCAAGGCCGTCCCCGACCCCGAGCGCTTCGGCGTGCCCGAACTCGACGGCGAACGGATCGTGCGGATCGAAGAGAAGCCCGCGCAGCCCAAGAGCGGGTATGCAGTGACCGGCATCTACATGTACGATCGCCGCGTCTTCGACTTCATCCGCCGCATAAAACCCTCGCATCGCGGCGAGCTCGAGATCACCGACGTCAACAACCACTATATCCGAGAAGGCGACCTGCATTACGATGTCCTCGACGGTTGGTGGACCGATGCCGGGCAGTTCGAATCGCTCTTCAACGCGACGCAGTTGATCGCTCGCGAGCGCATGGAATCGGGCGAAAGCTCGTGAGGAATCCAGATCTCGCGAACGTGCCCGTCATGCGACCGCAGCTACCGACGGCCGAAGAGCTTCGTCCGTATATCGAGCGGATCGATGCCGCACGATACTATTCCAATCATGGCCCGCTCTTGCGCGAACTGGAGTCGGCGTTCGCAGCACATTTTGACGTTACTTCCGACCGTGTCGCGCTGGTGAACAACGGGACGGTTGCGTTAAGCGCAGCGCTCGTTGCAGCGGGCGCCCGTGCCGGATCGAAGTGCCTCATGCCCTCCTGGACATTCGTAGGCTCTGCGGCGGCCGCATGGGCGGCGAACCTCGTTCCTCATTTCGTCGATGTGGATCCGGAAACGTGGATGCTCGACCTCGATCGGCTGAAGGGGCGTCCGGATCTTGCCGAGGTTGGCGCCGTTATGATCGTATCCGCATTTGGATCGCCGGTCGACACCGCCGCCTGCGATCGGTTCACCGACGAGACCGGTATTCCGGTTATTATCGACTGCGCCGCCTCATTCGACACCGTAGCGACCGTACCGATCGCGGCGCCCGGCCGTTCGCCGATCATGATCAGCCTGCACGCAACGAAAGTTCTCGGAACCGGAGAAGGTGGGCTCGTTCTCTCTACCGACGAGACCCTCATCCGTCGTTTAAATCAAGTCTGCAACTTTGGCGTGTGGGATTCTCCAGCCGGACAAATCCTTGGATATAACGGCAAACTGAACGAATATAACGCTGCGGTAGGATTGGCATTTTTGAAAACGTGGCCCGAGCGCCGAGCACGGCTTGCCGCGCTCACCGACCGATATGCGAAGTTGCTTCGCACGAAGGCCGGTATCGATGTGCTGCCATCGTTCGGGAGCGGTTGGGTTTCCTGTTATTGCAATATCGCTCCGAAGCTACGGGATTTCAACCAAAATATCCAAGCGTTATCAAATCTTGGTATCGAGACACGCCGCTGGTGGCAAAACGGCGTTCACGTTCAACCGGCCTACCGGGGTTTTCCGCGCGATCCTCTCCCGATCACCGAACGGCTCGCCGAACGGGTCTTTGGGCTTCCGTTTTTCCACGATCTCAGCGACTCTGATTTCGAGCGAGTTGCGAGCGGCATCGATGTCATTGTCGGATGAAAACGGTAGCGGTTATACAACCATATTTTCTACCCTATGCGGGATATTTTCGCCTCTTTGAAGCCGCCGACTGCGTCGTCATCTTCGATTGCGTTCAGTTCCCGAGACGCGGCTGGGTCCACCGTAATCGCTTTCGACTTGCAAATGGCGACTTCGATTGGTTGACGCTACCGATCGAAAGGGCCGAGCGTTCCGCGCTTATCGCATCCCTACACTTTGCGTCCGATGCGAGGGAGCGCATGAAGGAGGCGATTCGGCGCTTTCCCGTACTCGAAAGGGCGCGAGCCGAACAAAATCCCGCGTTAGAAATGCTTTTCAAAATGGACGACGACGCTGTCTCGTCGTATTTAGTCGATCTTCTGCACTATTTTTCCGATCGATTACAGATACGCTTCGAGCCGATCATATCGAGCGCGCTGAATATAGATCCCGTTCTTCGAGGCCAAGAGCGGGTTATCGCTATCGTTGAGGCCGTAGGCGGTACACGATATGTGAATCCTTCGGGCGGACGCAGCCTTTATGACCCCGCCCGATTTAGCGATTCGAAAATCGAATTACGATTCTTGTCCGAATACAGCGGCGACGCCGGTAGCATCCTCGAACGGATATTAAACGAAGGGCCCGAGGCGGTCGCCTCCGATATTCGAGAGCAGACTATTCTCCTACCCTAGGAACCGATCGGAGTATTGCCCACACGTTCGAGCAATCGGCCTACGGCTGCGGCCATTTCCTTCGATTTCTTCGTCGCTCGTTGCTCGAATAGCGCGGTTGTTCCGCGCTTCTCGCTCCTCGAACTCGGCCCAAATGGCTCGCATTGAACGCATGGCCGATACTCCGATGGGCTCCTTAGGCAAAAAGGCGAGCCGAAGAGCATAGCGAAGAGTCATTCATGAAAGCAAGTAGCTCGCAGCGATTCGTCAATTTAATCTCCGAGATATTGCGTATTTCGCCGCAGGACGTTGTTGACACTATCGGTATGGACGATATCAGCACCTGGGACTCTTTGAGTCACATGCAGCTTATCGTTACGATCGAATCCGACTTCGGTATCGAACTAAGCGCAGATGAGATCGTGGGCATGCGCACCATCGGCAAAATTCGAGAGGTTCTACACTCGAAGGGAATCGAGGCCTAGGTCGTGGATCCGAGCGGCAAACTCGTCATTGTGTCGGGAGGGCTCGGGAGTATTGGGTCGTCGCTCGCAGATTCCCTGGCCGAAATCGGCGCGCGCATCGCCGTACTCGACATCCACGAGGCTACCTCAGCTTCCCCCACGCCCCCGCATCCCATCTACCACGTCGATCTCGCCGACGAGCATTCCGTCGCCTCGGTTCTCGAGGATCTCGTTCGTGACTTAGGTGAGCCCGCAATCTTAGTCAATTGCGCGGGGCTCATTCACAGCGAGCCACTCGTGAATATAACGAATCCGAATCAGCGGCACCACAGCCGCGAAACCTGGGACGCCGTTCTCAGAAGCAACCTCACCGCGACGTTCAATCTTTCTAGTCAGGTTGCCGAACGAATGGTAATGAAGCGTATTCGCGGACTGGTCATCAACTTCTCATCTATTTCCGCTCAAGGCAACCCAGGTCAATCAGCCTATGCCGCAGCAAAAGCCGGCGTCGAGGCGCTCACGAAAGTATGGGCGCGAGAGCTAGGGCCTTTCGGGATCCGCTCCGTGGCCATAGCGCCGGGGTTTATTGCAACTTCGTCGACCGAGGCGGCGCTCACAAAAGAGGCGATAGCCGACTTAAAACGCCGAACGCCCCTTATGCGGCTCGGCACTACAGAGGAAATATTCTCTGCCGTGCGTTTCGCAATCGAAAACGATTATCTCACCGGAACGACCATCGCCATCAACGGCGGGCTCGCTCTATAGCTCGGGAGGACGACAAAACGAATGGCGAAGATTATAGTTTTCGGGACGGGCAAAGTCGCCGACGTGCTTTACCATCACGTCGTCGCAGCGAAACACCACGATATTGTCGCATTCACCACGGACGTGGAACATCTTCCAGCCGCCGGCACCTTTCACGATCGTCCCGTCGTTCCGTTCGACCGAGTGGTCGAGAGCTTTCCGCCCGATGCATTCCAAATGCTCGTTGCGATCGGCTATCACGGCCTTAACGGCTTGAGAGCGCGTCGCTACGCGGAGGCGAAGGCCAAAGGTTATACGATGGCATCCTACGTTAGCGATCGCGCTTGCGTGGGAGATTGGCTCGTCGCAGGGGATAACTGCATAATTTTAGATGGGGCCACCGTCGAACCCGGGGTCAGGCTAGGGAATAACGTCGTGCTTTGGAGCAACGTCCTAATCGGCCATCACACGACGATCGCCGACCATGTCTGGATTGCCGCAAATTCAACCTTTGGCGGATCCGCATTTTTAGGAGAGCGCTCTTTCGTCGGACTCGGAGTGACCGTGGGTCATGAGGTCGAAATTGGCGAGCAAAGCTTCTTAGGATCGGGCGCGATCGTAACGAAATGTGCCGACGCCAAGAGCGTCTTCATTGAAAAGAACACCGACCTCTTTCGGTTAAACAGCGACATGTACATGAAGATATCGAAGCTCAGATAACGATGAGCCAGCATCAACCTCGGACATTTCAATGGCAACGAGCGGGTCGCATCTTCACCCCCGATGGGCGCTACGACTGGATGCAGAGCCACGCCCAAAATCCGGCGGTCCTCGTTATGGAAGATCGACTCCGCGTCTATTTTAATTGCCGACCGAAAAAAGCGAGCGACGGGAGCGTACGCGCCCGGCCAACCTTCGTCGATCTCGATCGTGGAGACCCACGAACGATTCTCGCAGTTCACGATCGACCGATTCTGGACTTCGGCGAACCGGGGACGTTCGACCGGTTCGGCGTCATGGCCGCGACCGTGCTACGTCATCAAGACGAGGTCTGGCTCTACTACGTCGGATGGGAGCGATGCCTAGGCGTCCCTTATAACCATTCGATCGGGCTGGCGGTAAGCCGCGACGGCGGGATCACATTCGAGCGCTTCGGTAAGGGACCGATCATCACTCGCGAGTTACATGAACCTTTCATTCAAAATAGCCCCTTCGTGATGAAACTCGGCGACGTTTTCCACATGTGGTATAGCACCGGCACTCGCTGGGTCGCGCACGCAGGGGCCTTCGAATCAATCTATGTCGTCGTTCACGCCACATCCACCGATGGGATTCATTGGAGTCGCGACGGACGGCCCTGTATAGAAACCATTGTTGAAGACGAGGTGCAAACCAACCCGTGCATGATTACAATAGAGGGCCGTCACCATATGTGGTTTTGCTATCGGCGTGGAATCGATTTTCGAAACGCCGACCATGGATATCGCATCGGATATGCGTGGTCGGACGATCTTCTCACCTGGCATAGAGACGATTCAAAAGGAGAATTATTGCCCGCGAGCGGATCCGAATGGGATTCGCAAATGGTATGTTATCCTTGTGTTGTTCTCGTGGACGATTCGCTCTTGATGTTTTACAGCGGTAACTATTTTGGACGGGACGGATTCGGCTACGCTCGCCTTCGCCGATAATCGATCGATACCTACATCGCGTCGAGTAGTGCGATCTTATCGATTTTACCGTTTGCATTTTTTGGAAGAGACGCGCGCATATCAAATCTTTGCGGAATCATATAGGCCGGGAGAAGCTGCTCCATTTGCTCTCGTAGATAGGCTTCGTCTAGCGGAGCGTCAACTGCAACGTACGCGACGATCATTTTTTGCCCTTGTTTCGAGCTTTTATGAACCACCGCCGACTGTAGCACTCCCCCAATACGATTCAGCGCGGCTTCGATCTCTTCAAGTTCGATACGATAGCCCATGTGCTTGATCTGATTATCTTTGCGGCCAATAAAATCGAGCCTCCTGCCGTCATCTCCAAGCCGAACCAGATCCCCCGTTCGGTACATGCGCTCGGGCCAACGCACGTTTAGCGGATTCAGCGGGAATGCAATGGAGGTTCGCTCCGAATCGTTTGCGTAACCTAAGCCCACTTGCGGCCCCAAAAGGCAAAGTTCGCCGACGGAGCCCGAGGGCACTTCCCGGCCATCATCGAGTACGATCGCCGAAAAGTTTTCCGCTATTGGGCCCAATGTGACTAAGCCCTCATCGACAAGATCTTCGCGGCGAACATCCCAAGCGGAACAAATGCACGTACATTCCGTCGGGCCATATACGTTGATAAGGCGGCTGCGAGATCCAAAAGCGGCGTACAACTTTCGTAACTCCGCCTTTGGATATCCTTCCCCACCGAAAACGAACGAGCGGACCGTCGCAAGTCGATTCGGCTGCAACAGCTTCATGGTCATTAAATAAATCAGAAGAGATGGAACCGAAAACCAAACGCTGCAGGACGCCTCCTCGATTTGGTGCATGAGTTCCGATCCGTTTGCAAGCGTTTTGCGGGTAACGGGTGCGAGAGCCGCACCATTAAGGAGCGCTCCGTAGAAATCGAACACCGAGTTATCAAAATACATTGGATTGAGGTTCGTGAAGACGTCATCGGAACGTATGCCAAAGCGGCTTCCAACCCATGCGCCGAAGTTCAGAACGTTCGCATGGCTGATCAGAGCCCCTTTAGGAACGCCCGTCGACCCTGAGGTGTACATAATATATGCCGGGTCTTCTCCCGTCACGAGTTCCATCTCGGAGACTTCCGAGTCCTCCGATTGCCCCAGCTCCTTTTGAAAGGCGACGTCGGACACGTCGATCGGCAGCGCTCCGCATGAAGATGCGCAGAATCTAACGGATTCGTTGAGGTCCCTTCCAATAACGATCTTTGGGCGTGCGCTTTCAAAAATATGTGTAAGCCTCGGAGCGGGATTCTGGTCGTCGATATTAACATACGCCGCCCCAAGCTTCAGCGCTGCGATCATGGCTGCATAGCAGATCGAACTTTTATCGTGAACGATCCCTAGTACGTCCCGATATCTTAATCCGCTATTCCGCAACACTTTCGCAAGGCGGTTCGATTGACTATCGAGTTCCTTATACGAAACCGCTTCGCCGCCGGACAATTTCAACGCCGGTCGCTCGCCCATCTTTGCGGCGAGCACGCTCATGGCTAGGCCTACGTTATACCGGTAGTTCACTCGCCCAAATCTCGCCGCGCGGCGTCGCGCACGACTTCATCGAGCCATCGTGAAAGGCTCACCCCTCGCCTCTCGCGCGCGCGATATGCGAGTTGTTTCGCTTCAGGTGTGACGCCCTCGAGTTGCCCGTACATACGCGTACGATGAGTGCCCCCACGCTCCCCCGGAATCTCAAAATCAAAATCGGCGACCGGCTCGCCCTCGCCCACGGTAAAGCTTATTAGGTAGAATACCCCTCCCATAATGTACTCGATGACGACGTCGCGAGCTTCGACAGGCATATCGTCAATAGGGAGCGGACAAGCATAATGCGAGCTCGAATTCATAAGAATTTTTCCGAATTCGGTCTTGCGTAGCCATGGCGGAACGCTCTCGTCCCCGACAACGATTCGACCGCCAGGTTTCACGACGCGCACCATCTCTTTCAGAGACTGCGCGATATCGGAAAACATATTAAGTCCGCCGAAATGAAACAACGAATCGAAGGCATCTTGAGGAAATGGCAGATATACGGCATTACTCATTACGAACGTCCGCTCGACGCGCTCCGATGCCAGATTTTCGACGGCTTTTTCGAGAATACCGCGTGAGATGTCATGTACGAATATATGTCCGCTTCCTTGCAGGCGCTCGGCTATAAACCGACTCGTGCGCCCCGTTCCCGCTCCTACCTCTAAAATGCGCTGGCCCGGTTCGATCCGTAACCGGTCCACCATGTGGCGCCGAATTTCGCCTTCATCGCAAGAAAACGTCCTAAACGTGAGCGGCAGGTACTCGTCGTATACGTCAGCGACCCTATCGTAAGTTCGTTGAGCGAAGGCGTCGGCCTCATCGAGCACCGGGGGATAAACAAAGTCCGGGATGCCGAACGCGATCGGATATTCCGATCCACTCGGCGATCGCAGAATGCCGGTGGTAACTTCGTCCCCGTTTCGCGCGTGGGCTTCGAGCGTTAGAGGCTCCCCGGTCGCAGGGCAGCGAAAAAAATCAACGTCCGATACGTTCATCAGAATTCCTCATTGAGATGGCTATCCAATCTTCCACCAAAAGTTCGTAGTGATTCATATCGTGCCACACATCGTTTTTCTTAAAAAACTCTCGCTCTGTTCCGATCAAACGAAAGCCGAGCTTTATCGGGATACTACCGCTTGCTGGATTATCGCTCGTATGAGAAATAACCAGTCGATGCAGGGCCAATTGCTTGAAAGCATGTTCGATGACGGCGGCCGTGGCCTCGGATGCAATTCCTCGTCCATGGTTGTCCACTCCCACCCAATAGGCAATCTCGGCCCGGTCGAGGGTCCACAAACGATGGCGCCGACGAACGTCGATCAAGGAGATGATCCCCCGGGCACTTCTCTCCTCAAAGATCGTCCAATGATACGCGTCACCGTGCTCCAAGGACGTCATTAGCGAAGCCAATACCCTCTCGGTCTCGCTCGGATCGCGATGAGGAGCCCAGGTAAGGAAGCGCGTTAGCCGCTCATCGCTCATGAGCGGAAAGAGCGACCCTGCATGAAGCGTGCTGCTCGGAACAAGTTCTAATCGCTTCGTCTGCAGCGTAACCGACATACGAGCGGCCTTCGTGAACCCGGCAAAGGTTTACCTGCCGGAGTGCAGAAGTCGCCGAGCGCAGATGAGTACTCCCAAGTACACGGCCTTCCATCGCAATCGTCTCGGCGGGTTGCTCTTCCCGACGGAATTTCTCGTCAGAACCATGCTCGGACACTACCAAAACTTAACCCTTAGCCACGATTATGAGGGGAAGCGTCTACTCGACCTTGGGTTCGGGGATGGGCGCAACTTACCACTCCTCTGTGGCCTTGGTGCAGATGTCTACGGAGTCGAACCGGAACGGGAGGTCTGCTCCATGGTTTCGGCGCGCGCGGCCGACGAAGGCTTGCCGTGCGATCTGCGAACCGGCTCGAATGCAAGAATTCCGTTCGACGACGCATTCTTCGATTATATCGTCGCGTCGCATTCGATTTACTATGTCGAACCAAACGCTACGTTCGACACCAATCTTCGCGAAGCGTATAGAGTCCTCAAGCCGGGTGGCTTTTTTATCTCAACGCTCCCCGATACGGACAACTTTATTCTCAAGAACGCGGTCACGCTTGATGATGGGCATTATCGAATAACTTCAGATCCATTCGAGCTCCGTAATGGGTCGGTCTTTCGCGCGTTCTCGTCGCGAGATGAGGTATCGGCCACCTACGGCGCGCTCTTTCGCGACCTTTCGATCGCTACGTTCCGCGATGACTGGTACGGTCTTTTCGTAAGCGGCTTCGTCGTCGTCTGTAGAAAATCCGAACCTTCGGCTCAGCAATAAAAGGTGAAACCTTTTCGTAGCCCGAGGTAATGCTCTGCCCGGGGGCGCGGAACGCCGACCGGCGAATGACGTTCT
Organism: Vulcanimicrobiota bacterium; assembly: GCA_013043945.1. Taxonomy (GTDB): domain Bacteria; phylum Vulcanimicrobiota; class Vulcanimicrobiia; order Vulcanimicrobiales; family Vulcanimicrobiaceae; genus JABEUX01. Next base: position 12,238 of record JABEUW010000104.1, read on the forward strand.
ATGCCTTTTTGCGTTATTTGCGAGCGACAGGTCGAGGCTTTCTTACCTCATCCAAACATTGCTCCCGCCAGCCCATTCATTACCCTTATCAACGGCGTCGGATCCGATCTCGAACATTACCTGTGTCCGAGTTGCAACTGCAACGATCGAGACCGTCACCTCTGGCTTTATATGAGTCGGACCGGTTTGTTGACCCAGATCGGTCAGGGCTCTATCCTCCACATTGCGCCGGAAGTTGCCGTAGAAGCAAAGCTCGTCGCTACCCAGCCGATGCAATACATCTGCGGGGATCTCTTTCCTAAAAAACCATCGCATCAACGCATCGATTGCGAAAGCCTTCCGTTTCCGAATAACTCCTTCGATCTTATTATCAGCAACCACGTTCTCGAACACGTTGCAAATCCCGATACCGCCCTCTCGGAATTTTTTCGAACGCTAAAACCGAACGGATACCTCATCGCTCAAACACCGTATGCGCCCACGCTCAAAAGAACCTTCGAACTTGACGAACCGACCTCGCCGGAGCGCGCAGAATTTTTTTACGGCCAGAACGATCACGTTCGCCTCTTCGGAAGAGATATCGTCGACTATTTCAGAAGCGCGGGGTTTGCCGGCGAGCTTTATCCGCACGAGCACGTTTTACCGAGCGTCGACCCTCTCGAGTACGGATGTAACGGGCGCGAGCCTTTTTTCCTTTTTACAAAATTACCCGATGCGTGATTGCTCTTCCTAAACATCGCTCTTCGTTCTGGCATTTACCGCAGCCCGAGCTTCCTCCAGCGCCTCTACATACGCCGCTGTAAGATATTTGCCGCCCTCACCGCGCCCGGCAAGATCGATGAAACGTTGCAACTCGGGGAATCGGTGCACCCATGCTCGATACATCTCATGCACGATTCGCGCGATCGCCGGGAGATAGGTATCGTCACCCAAATGGCCCCGATCCGCTCCCCAGCGTAGAAGATATTCCCATTCGAACAGCCCGGCGGAATACGATGGCCCGTCACTGTTTGAAAACTGAGCTTGATGATGGCGAAAGGCACCGCCAAAATACGAAAGACCGACAATTTCAAATCCGCGATCGACCATATTGGCGTATAGCGCAACATCGCCGAGGAACTGCATCGGGCGACCTTCAATGGCGAACGGGTCCTCCACGGTATTCATGGCATCGCGAGAAATTAAAATGTTATTGGGCTCTCCGATAAAGTTTCGCGACGCACCCACCACGTTGGTAAAAAATCGTCGCGCGTCCATTCGCGTCTCTCCTCCAAGCGGAACGGCGATTCGAGCTTCCGTAACGATCCCCATTTCGTCCACGTCGTACCGGGCTTGATATACAACCGCTGCCTTCTCTCGATCCGCGGCTTCAACGAGTCGTTCCAACGAGGTGGGAAGCATAAAATCGTCATCGTGCGCGAATCGAACATACTTACCATTCGCCTCAGTTAAAAGGAATCGACCGTTGCTTGCCGGGACCTGACGATTTGGGTTATTCCGATACGTAATTCGCGGATCTTGCCACTTTGAAATAATCGAGGCTAACGTGTCGCCGATCGAATCGTCTCCAATAATTAATTCGAAATCGGTGAACGTCTGTGCCAAAATTGAAGATATGGCTAGATCCAAGTAATTCGGTCGATAAGCCGGCAAGAGCACCGAAACGGTAGGCGGCACCCTCTTAACGCGATTTCCGAACTTCTCGCCCCGCTCGTTGGGGCGACGCCCTTCTTCCCTACCGAAGCGCAAGAAATGATAGAACGGTTCGCTCCCCGACGCCGCTACGTCGGGATTTGCATCGAGGTAAAAGCGGACGTCGAAGTCGGGGTGCGGGCTCAACCCTTCCTTCCAGCCGACGTTAATATAGTGCGCTACCGGATCGACCGAGGCTCGCCGAAGATCTTCGCGTTCTTTGAGGTAGTGTTCGGAATCGAATGCACCTCGGACGACCCGAGCCGGGGAGTCTTCAACGGACCAGGGGCGACGATCGTTCATGGTTCCCCAACAGAAGAGCGGAGGCGGCAAACAGGTTTACTATGCTGCCCTCTGCGCGGAGCGGCGTGTGCTACGCGATACCGGGCGCTTGCAAAATGACTTTAGGGCTCTAGAGCCAATAACCTCCGCTGCATGGCGCGCTATCATCGACACTTCGGGCTCGAGCGGGATCCCTTTCTGGACACCGCAGATCCGTTTTTTTACTGCGAGCTCGGCGCGTTGGCGAAGGCCCGGACGCGGCTCTCCGCCTCGGTCGACGCCTCGCGCGGCATGACGGTCGTACTCGGGGAGCCGGGGACCGGAAAGACCAGTCTCTGCGCCGCCCTGGAGCAAGAGCTGCTCTCCGACGACGCGATCGTACTCGGCAAGATTCTCGACCCCACCTTCGCGAGCGACACCGAGTTCTTAGTCGCGGTCGGCAAGGTCTTTGGGCTCGCGTTGCCGCCGCGTTCGAGCGCGGCGCTCAAGAACGCCTTGAAGAACTTCCTCTTCGAATCGGCGATCCTCGAAAAGCGCACGCTCGTCCTGATTATCGACGAAGCGCAGAACCTCAGCGATGCGAATCTCGAAGCGCTGCGCATGCTGCTAAACTACCAAGTTCCGGCGAAAAAACTCCTCAATATTCTGCTCTTCGGGCAGAGCGAGCTCGCGTTGCGAATCGAAGCGCGCGGAAATCTCGCGGACCGCGTCGATGGCTGGCTCCGGCTCGATCGCCTCGATGACGGAATGGCCTCGGCCCTGCTCGATTATCGCCTTACGCGCGCCGGCCTACCGCCCGGCCGAGCGATCTTCTCACCCGAGGCACGCGAGGTGCTCATCCGTGCCGCAGCCGGTCTCCCGCGGCGCCTCACGATGCTCGCGCATATCGCAATGGAGGAGGCCGCCGATCGCAGTGCCCCGCTCGTTCTCGAAGACCACGTGCGCAGCGCGCTCTTCGCCCGCGGGATCGAACTTCCGGCGACGCCGCCGCCGGCCGCCTCGGGAGCGCACGGGTCGCAGCCGCATGAATCGTTCTTCGCGCGGCTCTTTCGGCGATTCGCCACGAAGTAGCCGACGATGGCGAAGCGCCCCGACTTCGAAGTGAGCGCCGATATGCGGCTGCTCGAACTCCAGCGTCAGGCCGCAGGAGCCCCGGTTCGCGAAACGCGCTGGGAACCGCGTTCCGCCGATCTCGACGAACTTGAAGATGCCCCGCATGTCGCCGAGGCACCCACCGCACCATCGACCGGAGCGGTGCTCCACCTCGCGCTCGCGGCGGGGCCGGAACGCGGCCTCATCCCCGGCGCACTCGTGAGCGTGACCCTGGCGCTCTCGAACGATGGTGGCGTACCCGCCGAAGGCGTTCTCCTCTCGCTCCCACTGCCGGCGGCCGCGCGCTATCGCAGCGGAACGCTGCAACGCGATGCCCGCCCGCTCGACGACGAACGCAGCGAGGAGCTCTTCGGCGAAGGGCTCGCCATCGGCGCGCTCGCTCCCGGCGAGCGTTGCACGATCTCGTACCGCATTGAGGTCGGTGCCGGCGTAACCCCGCTGCTCTTATTGCCGCATGCGCGCTCGCTCAATGCCGCCGTCATCGGCGCTCGCCCGCTGCGCCTCGCTCGCGGCGGCAGTGGGACGGCCTTCTCTGCTGCCGTACGGAGCGAACTTGCAGATATCCCAGCACCGGCACCCTCGGAGCCTGCCGTCGAGCTGCCGATCTACGAACTCGACGAGGAGGAACAACTCGAGTACGAAGCGACCGCAGCGGCGCTCTCAACCGCGGCGCCTCCGTTCGTTCAAACCGCCGAAGCCGCGCCTCCAGAGCCCGCTCCAGAGCCCGCTCCCGCGCCCGCTCCGCTCGCGCGCAGCGCCCCCGCGCTCCATCGCCGCCTCGACCGCGCCTCGGTCGCATTCTTCGAGCGCTCCTTTGCCGCGGGTCGCGGTGCGACGCTCGTCGCGCACGCCCTTTTCGCCTCCGCACTCGCCTGCGTCGACGGCGAAGCCTCCTCGCTGCTCGCCCATCTCGATCGCCAAGCAGCGCTACTCCACCGCATCACGCTTCACGCCAAAATCGGACGTGCGGAGAAGCTCGCCTCCTACGCGGGCGAGGCGTTCGTCCCCACCATCGCCGTCGATCTGCCGCCCCCCTCGCCGGCAAAGGATGAGATCGTCCTTACCCTCGAGGTCACCGATGCCGTGCGCGAACGGATCGCGAGCGCGATCGGCGGAGATCGCCCGTGGGATTTCCATCGCGCTCGCCGTCTCGAACTCGCGTTGATGGCCGATTCGATCCTCGGAGGCTCGCCGAACGAACGCGAGGCAGCGATCGACCGCGATGCGCTCGCGGAGTATCGCTCGCTCTGGCAAGGCGCGTTGCAACGCCTCTTTGTCCGCGCGCGCCTCGAACCGAGTATCGCCGTCGTCCAAGGTAGCGATCCGGCGCTCGACGCGGCGGCACGACGCATCGTCGAACGCATGAAGCGCACGAACGACGCCTGATAGCGCCCTCGTTTTTACTGTTGTGAATCGAGCCCGGCGCGACGCGGCGGAATGGAATTCGCGCCGATCGAGCGCGCGTAGGCCTTAAATTTTACGAACGTTTTCAAACGTTCGCCGAGCTCCTCGTGATAGGCGCTCAAGCGCACGATCTGCCGGTCACGAATGGCATGGATGCGTTCGAGCCGTTCGCGCACGAAGTCGTCGAAGGCCTCGTCACGATCGAGATCCTCGCGCTCGAGCTCCTTCTCTAACGCATGCGTGATCCGCCGCGCAGTACCGATCGCGGTATCCAGCCGCTCCCAGTCGTGCTCCTGCAACGCCGCTTCCAGCTCGGCGCACGAGCTTTCGAGCGCGCCGATCTCCGCGAGTGCGGCCGAACGTGCCGGGCTATCCGACGGCAGCAAAGCCGCTGCTCGCAGAGGGCTCGCTATCGTCGTTCTCGGTACGCTGCAACGCCTTCCACTGCGATACGGCTTCGGCCCACGTTTTGCGATAATCGATGAAATCGGGCAGCAAGCGTTCGACGCGTGAAACGTCCTTCTGCATGTTCGCCATTACGAGTTCGTGATGCCAAAATTCGTAGACGCGAAAGAGATTGACCGAGAGCTCCCCGCCGATCTCCATGTCGAGCGCGCCCATTAATACGGCGAGGGCGCGTTGAGCGCGCAGGAGTGCACGGTGAATCCCCTCGATATCGCCGATATCAGCATGCATCTTTTCGATCGCTTGCTGCGCGGCAACGACCAAGATATCGAAAACGCGGACGATAAGATCTTCCTTCGAAGCCGTCAAGATCGCCGTCTCGACGTACTTGTCGTTTGCCGAACGCGTCACGTGCTCGTCGTATCCCCTAGGTTCCCGAACCCGAACTCGAACTCGAACCACCGAAGAATGAGGAGAGCTGCGACTGCAACGATTGATACTGCGCGAGCGTCGCTTCGGTTTGCACGAACTCCTGCCGCAGGGTATTCGCTTGTTGATTCGCATTATCTTGAATCTGCGAAACCTGCGATTGCAACTGAGTGATCTGGTTCGTGTTTTGGTTTTGGAAGGTCTGCAGGAGCGAAACCGAGGGGACTGTTCCGACGATGCCGTTATTTAACAACGTCGGCAGCCCAGTCGCATAGGTTAGGTACGAACCGAGTTGGTTCGTAAGCCCTTGTGCGCCATTGAGGAGGTCTTGAACGGCGCTCGGATTTGCTGCCAGCGCGGTATCGAATTGCGTAACGTTCAGCGGCTGTAAGGTGCCGTCGCTTCCTTGAAAGGTCGTCGTATTGATCGCCTGCTGCCCGCTCGAGCCGGGCTGTGTCGCCTGACTGTTATAAGATAACTGCGAGAACGAACTACTAATCTGCAGCCCGATTTGGGAAAGCGAATTGTAGCCGCCGAACGATCCACTCCCCAAGAACCCGCTGACGATATTCGTCAGTTGATCCCGGAGATTCGAAACACTGTCGACCCCGAAGAGAATGCCGCCGCCGACCGCCGGCGCGGCCTGCCCCGGCAATGCCGTGCCCTGCTGCGACTGCAGCACGATTGGCGCCTGAGTCGCGCTGTTGATCTCGCTCACCGCGGAATTATACGCCGAGACGAAGGTGTTGAGCGCATTCACCAACTGTGAGTTGTCTTGCGCAACGGTTACGGTAAAGGGAGTCGTCGTATTTCCCGTCAGTTGTAAGGAAACACCGGGGATCGCCGTCGTTACGGTATTGCTGTTGCTGTAATAGGTCGTCGCACCGCCCGAAGGATTGGCGACCACGACTTGCGACTGCTGACCGACCGTCGTGGTCGCCCCAGCCGCCGAGGTCAGGCCGACCGCCGTCAGAAAATTGCTCGTATCGCTCGAAGAGCCGACCACGATCGATTGTGCGCCGCTGCTCTTATTGGTCAGCGAAATCGCACCAGTCTGTGCATTATAGGTCGCGACGACGCCCGCGTTACTCGCGTTAATTTTTGCCAGCACCGAAGCGAGATTATCGCCAGAGGCGGAGACGCTGATCGAGACGCCGTTAATCGTAAAATTGCCGCTGGTCACCGGGGTGACGAAGCCCGCATTCGTACCGGTCGAATCGAACGATACCGCCTGATTGATGCCGCCGACGCCCGCGGTTCCGGTAACGCCGGTCGTCGGACCGGTGTTGTTGATCTGCGCCCCCGAAAGCCGGAGCACGTCGAGCAAGTTGCCCTGATCGTTCGCGCTCCCGAGCGTGATGGGTTTGCTGCCGCTGAGAACGACAGCGCCTGAAGCATTCAGCGTTGCGGTAAATGATGGATCGTAAGCCCGTACCGCAGTTTGAATGTTCGTTAAGATCGTATTGAGCGACTGCGTGTTGACATCGTAACTGACCGAGACGCCGTCAACGGTGACCGAACCAGTCGATCCGGTTCCGTTGCTCGGCGTAATCGCCGCATAGGAGTCTGCGATCGGAACGGTGTTCGAGGCCTGGTTCGCATAAATACCGGCCGTCGCGGGTAAAAGATCGGTAATGGAATGCCCGGCAGTAGTGTTACTAAGAATCGAAGTCGGAGTCGCCGTCTGGACGGAATCGATCGTATATACGCCGGGAACGGCATTCCCGCCCGCGATACCGGTTGCCACGAGCGCAGCCGTGTTCGTACTCGTCGCCGAAACCGCATCGTAGACGTTCGGCTGGGAAAGTGCGCCGAGCGAGGCCTGCACGGAGGAAAGGAGATTGTTGATTTTGATCAGTTCGAGATTGGCTGCATTGAGCGTCGCGATCTGCTGATTGATCTGCGTCGTCGGCGCCAGCGTCAGCGCAGTCAACTTTTGAATGATCGAGTTATAATCGATTCCGGACACGATGCCGGGGAAAGAAATGGGGGGAACGTTCGTCCCGGGGATCTGGCTACTGGACATGGATTCCTTTCCTAACTGCGCCCTTCGTGCATCGCCTTACGCGTTGCTGTCGAGCGTCACTCCTTGATGCTGGTCAAAAAATTCGGCGATCCCGATAAGAATCTCCGGAGGAAATTGTGCGACTTCCTGATTGGTCTGCGGGTCGGAAAAAACGGTCACGATTTCGTTCGGGTGGTGCAAAACCCGATACGAGACGTTGAGCGTAACGGGATGCGGATTCGAGGGCGGCCCGAAGAACCGCGCGACGGACGAGACCACTTTCCCGTCGCCGTTTGCCGGGGCAGGGCCAAAACCGACGGAGGGCGGAGCGCCCGATGAACTCGGGGTCCCGACCGGACCCGTCGGAGCGGGCGGAAGGCTCGCAACGGGCGGCGCTGCACCCTCGGGCGGCACTCCCTCACCGAGGTTCGGAGCGACGCCGCTCGCGCCCGCGGCGCCGACGCTTCCGGCGATCGGTGGCGGCGCAACCGCCGCAGCTGACGAGACATCCATGTGAAATCCCCCTCAAGTACTCTCTTCTTATTCATCGGCGCCGCACGCGGGGCAGTTTAGCCCGCTGGAGTGCGGCTCCGGGCCCGTTCACCGGCGAGCTGATAGGCGGTAACCGTGGCGATGAAGGCCGTCGTTTGGTCGAAGGTGGCGCGGACGTGCGAGCGGAGAGCCTCGCGTTCCTGAGGAGCCCGCTCCCAGGCCCGAGCGAGAGCCTCCTCGATATCGGCGTGCGCTCCAGGATCGACGACCTCGGCGAATGGACCGAAGAGCTCGCGCCCGTACCCTGCCGCGGAGAGCAACGGGAAGGCTCCCGTCGCGGCTGCGGCGACCACCGAATGAATTCCGCGCCCGGTCCAGGCGCAGTCGGCGACGACCCGCGCCCGTGCCCGAAGCCAGGCTCGATTTGCCTGGTTGAGATGGCGTTGGGGAATCCAGAGAGCGTGCACCCCCATCGACTCCATCAGCCCTTGGAACCACTGATGGTCGATGACCGGGCCGGTAAAGACGATTGGAAGCGAACGTTTTTTTGCGGCGAGCGCCAGGGCGATCTGGTTGCAGCGCGACTCAACCGGGAGATCGCAGAGAACGAACTCGCCCTCGCCGACGAGCACGACGGCCTCTTCGCAGGACGGCGAACCTTCGACGAGCGCCGCGACCGAGATCGCGCTACCGGCCCACCCAAAGCGGCTACGCAATAAGGCTTCTTCAACCGGCCCCGAGAGGATCGCGACATCGCAGCGGCCGAGCATCGCCCGCACCCCTGCCTCCACTGCCGGGAGCGGATCGAACTCTCGCTCCGGCGCGACGCTATCGATCGAGAGCGAACGTGCGCCGAGCGCTGCAAAATAGAGATCGAACATCGCGGC
>JABEUW010000105.1 GCA_013043945.1 Vulcanimicrobiota bacterium
CGATAACGGTCGGCGCCGAATGCACCTGCCGATCGTTGAAGAGGAGGCTCGGCGCTGCAGCGACGGCGACCGCCGGAAGCAAACCGACTACCGTGGCGAATACGCCGAACGCGAGAGAACGCAGCATCGATCCCATCTCCTTGAGAGCACTCTTGTTCAGCGGCGCCTTCCGCATCCCCGTTGCCCTCCCCTGCGGCGCGTAAGGCACGCCGAAATGAAAGCGCCCCCCCGAGCGTGTCGCTCGGAGGGGCGCCGTTGGAGGGTCCGCGTTCTACGTTAGAACGAGAGACCGAGACCGATATACGGCCCGGCGTGCGTAAAGCCCGACGGAGCGTTGGTCTTATTACGACCGGTATCTCCGACGAAACCGAGATCGATGAAGATCGGGCTCTTCGGGATGGTGATCGCGGCACCGATCTGGTACTTCAGGAGATTGTATCCCAAAGTATAGCCGAGGCCGGTACCCGGGTCGATGAAGTTGCCCTTCACGTTCGGGTAATACCACGCGCTGCCGTAGAGCGAGAAGCCGCGATTGAGGTCGGGCAGCTTTTCTGCGCCGAATCCAAAGCCCTTCTGCGTCGGGTAGCCGTAGTTGGTCGTGCGATAGAGATAGCCGACGCCGATATAGAGACGCGGGTCTGCAACCTTGAGGCCGAGGCGAACTTCCGCATCGCGGTCGCGCGCCGTAAAGGCCGGAACGTAGGTCTGACCCGTGTTGCCGATCGTCGTGACGTTACACTGATCGCCGGCCGGCGCCGGATTTGCCGAGGTGCAATTATGCGGATATTGATAGCTGCGGAAGTCGCCTTCGATCATCCAGGGCAGATTGAATGCACTGAATTCATACGCGCCGCGAAAATCGTACGAGCCATTCTTGCCCGAGTTGCCGGGGCTAAACTCGTTGTAGACTTTCGGCGATGCGATGTAATCGCCGGCGATGAAGTGCTCTTGCGTCGCTTGGTGAACGACGGGAGCGGGCGTCGGGGTCGGCGGCGGCGTCGGCATCGGGGTCTCGACCGGAGCCGGCGTCGCCGGAGCTTCCGTCGGGGCCGGTGTCGGCACCACGTAACGAACGACGACGACCTTCTGCTCGGGAACCCACTGAACGTAGGCGCCCATGCTTTCAGAGATCACGCGAATTGGGACGACGACGCTGCCCTTGTAGAGCATCGGCGGAACGTCGAGACTGCGCTCTTCTCCGTTGATCATCGCAACGCGGCTACCGACGGTCAATTTGACCTCGGCACCCGGTTTGCTCACGGTGATCGCTTTGGTAGCGGCATTATACGAAACCGTCGCACCCATCTGTTCGAACATCGAACGAAGAGGTACGAGAATAGTTCCACCGCGTACGATTGCCGCGAGCACGCGACCCTGTTTCATAAGGTCGGGCTTGGTATAGACGTGATGGTCGTTGAAGAGAATCGGAATCGATCCCGTTGGGGGCGTTCCGAAATTCGCCGACGGCATACCCGCCATCGAATCCGCAACCACCTTGTGTCCGTTGTTACCCGGCGCTTGCGTCTTCGAGGATGCCGCGACGGCATTGAGTCCACTGAGCGCTACGATGAGCGCTGCGAGGGCTCCGGTGCTGAGTCGTTTCACATGTTCCTCCAGATTGAAGTATAGGAAGATGGGCCCAGCCCATCTGGCGCTTAACGTCGACCGAGTCCGCGAAGTTCCATCGTTTGCCCGGCCTGCGGTAAGCGCACCAGCCACAGCATACCCACAATGAGTTCGAAGAACGCAATACCAAAAGCGAATCGGCTCGTCGCCCAGGCCCCGTTGGGCCGAACGATCGTCGCCAATAAGCCGACGAGAGAAGGGGCAAAGAATTGCGGGAGAACGACTGCTAGGTTCCAGAGCGCGAAGCCGAGAGATCGAGCACCCGGTAGGACGTAGCGAGCTCCCAATGCCCAATCGGCACTTAAAAACGCACCCCATCCGAGCCCCCCGACGATGCTGGCAACCGATAGCACGAGCAGCCCGCGCGACACCACGTAGAGCGCCGTCGCCAGCGCAAAGCAAGCAACTCCCGCGATCGCCGTCGCGCGGAGATCGAAGCGTTTTCCTAATCTCGCTGCGAGCGATGCACCGCCGACCCCTGCAAGGGTGAAGGCGACGATCGCCGCCCCCGCAATCGTTCGGGGCGCTGCAATATCGGCGAGCCCCGAACCGAGTACCCAAAAATAGAGATAACCCAACATCGTGTAGAACGCGAGAAAGATCATCGCTCGAGAACCGAAGAGATCGACGTGCGCGCGCGAGATTCTGACGGGTTCGTCGGGTTCGATCGTGCGGGGATCGACGACGCGGGCGAGCAGGCGATACGCAGGTGCCAACGCCCCGAGTAATAACAGCGGCAACATCGCTGCGGTAACCGCGGGCGTGGCAACCGCGGCGATGACCGCGCCGACTGCATTGCCGAGGCTCTGCATCGCCGCCAACCAGGCGCTTCCGGTGCGTTGCGCGGCGCGCTCCAGATACTCCGGAACCGCTGCTTGATACGGGGCGATCGCGACGTTCATGCCGATTTGCAGAGCGATATAGGCCGCCAGCAGCTCCGGCGCCGAATTTCCTCGTAGGAAAAGAACGATCGCGCCGATTGAGAGAGTGGTGCCGACGATATAGAGTGGCGCTCGCGTTGCTCGGCGCGCTACGGCACGGTCGGAGAGCAGCGCGGATACGAACTGGGCGAGAATTGCGGTGGCGGCGCCGGCCGCCGCAAAGAATGCATATCGCTGCGCCGCCACATCGCCAAAGAGAGCGACCAGGCGCGCCTGCAAGAGCACGCCGAGTATCGCGCCCCAAACGGCCTGAATGCCGAACCAAAAAAACGAAAGGCGCGCCGCCTCAGATATGCGCGCGCGCATATCGATACTCCTCAAGCGAGTCAACGTCGAAGCAGAGCTCCGGAGCGCAATCGCGCACCGCCATTACCTCCGCGCCGAGAACGCGCGAGGCGCGCCGTTCGATACGCTCCACCGTCAGGCGCCCGATGGCGTGCGCGGCGAGAATGCCGATGCCGGCTCGCATCGCCATCCGCCACGGAGCCTTGCGCGCGTTAAAAAATGCGGCGCTCTCGCGCGCTACCGCATCGAGAGCCGCGAACGGTACGACGAGCGCGCTCGCGTTGACGATTCGTTCCCCGCCAAGCATGACGCCATTCTGCGGCGCACCTGGAAAATGTCGCTCGTAGGCGAATCCCGTGCAGAGCCCCAGAGCGACGGTGCGTGCGGGGATCGCCTGCACGTAGCGACGCAGCGCGTCGGCATCGAGAAACGGCAGGTCGCCGGCGAGCAACAACGTTGCGGATCGCTCCGTGTCGTCACGGAAAGCTTGCAGACAGGCCAGAATATTCGCCGCGCCATCACCCCGATCGGCGAGTACTCGTTCCACGCGCCGGTCGCAGCGTGCTGCGATTTCCTCTCCACCAAGAACGACGATGCGCCGCGCGCCTATAGCGGCGGCGGCGGCAATCGTTCGTTCGAGGATCGTACTCGCCCCTATCGGCGCGAGCGCCTTGATCTCGCTCCCGGTCTCGGCGGCAAAGGCGCCGCCGACGCGTCCCCCGGCGGCGATTGCGACGTTGATCCCGTCGATCGTCACCGAAGCTACCGCGTTATTTCTTAACGGTCTTCTTCTTACCGGCGACGGTGCGCTTGGGACCCTTACGCGTGCGCGCGTTGGTCTTCGTACGCTGCCCGCGAACCGGAAGCCCGCGCCGATGGCGCAAGCCTCGATAGCATCCGATATCCATCAGGCGTTTGATATTGCCCTGTACTTCGCGGCGAAGATCGCCTTCAAGACGAAGCGCGAGCCC
>JABEUW010000106.1 GCA_013043945.1 Vulcanimicrobiota bacterium
CCTTTTCATCCCCGAAACGAAACATGGCGGACGGGCGACCTCCCTAGGCTACGGTGCCGGAGACGGCATCGAGGTACGGTCTTCGATGATGCTATCGATAATCCCGTACTCTTTGGCGTCCTGGGCGGTCATATAGTAATCGCGATCGATATCCTTGAGGACGTCGTCGAGGGGCTTCTTGCAGGTCACCTCATAGATCTTCGCAACGGTGAGGCGGGTCGCGATGAGGTCGCGTGCCGCGATCTCCACATCGGTTGCCTGCCCGCCGAGCTGGGAGACCCAGGGCTGGTGGATGAGAATTTTCGCATGAGGTAGGGCAAATCGCTTCCCTTGCGCGCCGCCGGTGAGGAGAATCGAGCCCATCGATGCGGCCATGCCCATGCAAATCGTGGCAACGTCGGGCTTGATGAAGCGCATCGCATCGTAGATCGCCAGCCCCGCCGTAACGCTGCCGCCGGGACTATTGACGTACATATCGATATCTTTGTCGGGATCTTCCTTTTCGAGAAAGAGGAGCTGCGCGATCGTCAGACTCGCGATAGAATCGTCGATCGGACCGCCGACGAAAACGATACGATCCTTGAGCAGCCGCGAATAGATGTCGTACGCGCGTTCTCCGCGCGACGACTGTTCGACGACCATCGGTACCAAATGCCCCATCGGAGAACGACCTATCCCTTCTTCACCGACGGCGCGAGGCCGTCGTGCTGATCCTGCCTAAGCGTTCTCTACGGCGCCGCGACGCGCTGCGCCTGGTCGATGAGAAATTCAAGCGTTTTATTCCGAACGATGCCGTCGTAGACCGACTGCATGTTCTCGGCGAGCGCCTCGCGGACGCGATCGACGGGCTGCCCGTACCGGCGGGCGAGGAGAGCGAGTTCGGCCTGCAGCTCGCCCGGCGTCGCCTCGATGCCTTCTGCATCGGCGATCGCCTCGATGAGGAGCGTCCCCTTCACCCGGCGCTCCGCATCGCCGGTCAGTTCCTCGCGGAGTTCTTCCTCGGTCTTGCCGATCGAGGCGAGGTACTCGGCGAAATTCGCCCCCTGCTCCTGCGCCATACGGCGCGCTTCTTCGACGAGTTGCTCGCGTTCGGCGAGCAGCAGACTCGGGGGGACCGGAATCTCGTGAGCCGTCACGAGCTGCTCCATCACCGCATTGCCGATCTCGCGGTGAACCCGTGCGGTAGCGATCCCTTCCAAGCGCTTGCGAACCTCGGCTCGCAGTTCCTCAATCGTCGCAAAATCGCTGACTTCTGCGGCGAAGGCATCGTCGAGCGTCGGCATTTCGAGTTGCTTCACATCGTGCAAGGTAATCTCGAAGGTCGCCGTCTTTCCGGCGAGTTCGCTCGCGTGATAGGCCTCGGGGAAGTGCGTCTCGACCTCGCGGCGTTCGCCGGCCTTCATGCCGACGATGCCGCTCGCAAAACCGGGAATAAAGCGATCCTCGAGCAGTTCGGCAACCTGGCCCTCCGCCGAGCCGCCCTCAAAAGCCGTGCCGTCGATCCGGCCGATGAAATCGATCGTGACGATGTCGCCGAGGGCCGCGGGGCGATCGACGGGAGCGAGAGTGCCACGATCGCGGGCGAGCCCTTCGAGGGTCCGCGCAACCTCCTCATCGCTGACGGTGCGCTCGGGAACGGAGACCGAGAGCCCCGTGTAGCTCCCCAACTCGAGGGTCGGGCGTACTTCCACGCGCGCCTTCACGCGCAGAGGCTCGTTCTCCGCGCTCGGGAGCATCTCGAGCTTGGGGCGCGCAACCGGCGCGAGCTCGTGCTCGCGAATCGCGGTGCTATAGAGCTCGGGAACGAGATCCTCCATCGCCTCGGATTCGATCCCTGCGCTCCCGTAGGTCTGTTCGAAGACACGACGTGGGATATGCCCTTTGCGAAATCCCGGAATTCGAGCGTTCTTACTGAGGCGCCGAAAGGCGACTTCACGAGCACGGTCGAGTGCATCGGGCAGCACGGGGATAACGAGTTCGACGCTCGTCGCGTCGAGTCGGGTGAGGGTTGAGGTCGTCACGGGATCCTTACTCACGAAGTTGGGGCAGGCGCGCCACGATGGAGCGGAAGACGAGATTCGAACTCGCGACCCTCGCCTTGGCAAGGCGATGCTCTACCACTGAGCTACTTCCGCATCGAACGGCCCGCCACGCGCGGGGATGGTGGGCAAGCAGAGACTCGAACTCTGACGGGTCTCCCCACTGGAACCTAAATCCAGCGCGTCTACCAGTTTCGCCACTTGCCCTCAGGCGAACGCCCCATACTATAACGGGAACCGACCAAATCCTGCGCCGCCGAGCCACCGGCGAAAGAAAATCTGGTGCACCGCGAGGGACTTGAACCCCCAACCAAGTGATTAAGAGTCACCTGCTCTACCAATTGAGCTAGCGGTGCACGTTTTGCGCCCTCTGGGACTCGAACCCAGGACCAACGGATTAAAAGTCCGCTGCTCTACCGACTGAGCTAAAGGCGCAGAGGCGCGTATCAGTGTAAACGGCCGCTCGGGCTTTTGCAAGCGGAAAAGGGGCGCCTTTCGTTACGTACCGGTTGCGGCCATCGACGAGAGATTCTCCGCCTGGGCGACCAGACGCTCGCGAAACTCCGCCGCCGTCAGCGGCTCGGCGAAGAGAAAGCCCTGCGCGTCGATGCATCCCGCAGCGATGAGGACCTCGCGCTGTCGCTCGGTCTCCACGCCCTCGGCGACGACGCGCACGCCGAATGCCTCGGAGAGTCGGACGAGCGTATGAACGATCGGTTCGCTCGCAATTTCCCCGTTCGCGCCCGCGACGAAACCCTTATCGATTTTAATGGCATCGATCTTAAAGTGCTGCATGTAGCGCATCGATGAGTACCCCGTCCCGAAATCGTCGATACATACGGCGAAACCGCGTTCGCGAACCCGTTCGATTCTCTCCATCGCGAGGTCGGTATCGTCGAGCATCGAGTTCTCGGTAATCTCAATCGCAAGATTACTTGGCTTGAGTGCGTATTCGTCGATCGCCCCGCTCAACGTGCGATCGAAGCCCGGTTCGAGTAGCTCGGTCGGCGTGGCATTAAAATGGAGCGTGAAATTGTTGATGTCGATTCCCGCACGTCGCCAGGCCGCAAGTTGCGAGCAGCCCGTATCGAGAACGAAGGCTCCGATACTCCGGGCGAAGCCACCGCGCTCGGCGAGCGGAATAAAGAGCAACGGCGAGATGACGCCGCGCGTCGGATGATCCCATCGCAGGAGCGCCTCCGCCCCTTTGATCGCGCCCGTTCGGAGATCGACGACCGGCTGATAGAGCACGCGAAACTCGCGACGCTCGACGGCGAAGCGCAGGTCGGCCGCGAGCGCTACGCGCTCTGCCGCCGCGGTCTGCATATCGGCATCGAAGACCGCGAAGCGCTCGCGGCCGACCGTCTTCGCGTATTGCATCGCAATCTCGGCATCGCGCAGCACTTCATCGCCGCGCTCGTAGTGTTCCGGGCCGATCGCTATGCCGATACTCGCACCGAGGAAGACCGGGCGTCCCTCGACGAGGAAGGGCTTCGAGAGATTTTCGAGCAACCGCCGTGCGAGTGATTCGACATGAATCACGTCGCCGAGCGTCCCAACGAGGATAGCAAATTCGTCGCTCCCCAAGCGGGCCACGGTATCGTCGGCGTTGAGCGAACCGCGCAGACGCGTGGAAATCTGTCGGAGCACCGCGTCGCCGCCCGAGTGGCCAAGGCTCTCGTTCACATCCTTGAAGTGTTCGAGATCGACGAAGATAACGGAAAAGAGTGCGCCGGCCTCACTACGCGCGCGATCGAAACGGACCGCGAGCTGCTCTTCGAAGGCCTGTCGATTCGGCAAGCCCGTGAGCGCATCGTGAAGGCGCTGGAAATTCAACCGGCGCTCTTGCTGTTTGATCGTCGTCTTATCGGCAAAGGTGCACATCGCGAATGGATGCTCTCCGCTCGCATCACTCACACCCGATATCGTGATGTCGACCCACATCTCTTCGCTCAACCCGGTGATGCGACGTTCGACCGTAAACGCATCGCGCGCGCCGCTCATCACTTCGGCAAACTCGCTTTCGTGCCCATCGAGGAGGTGGTGCTGCACGTCGATCACGCTCCGATAGACGGCATTCGCGTCGATTGCCTCCCCCTCACGATTGAGAATTGCAATTCCCATCGTGGAACCGTCAAAGACGGCGCGAAACTGGGCCTCGCTCAGGTGAAGCGCGCGTTCGGCCGCCTGACGGGCAAGTTCGCTGGCGAGTCGTTCGCGCTCGCGCTGCGCTTCTTCGAGCGCCCGCTCCCCGCGCGAGTTGGCGAGGAACCAAGCCAATAGGAGAGCCCCTATCGCTAGGAAGACGAGCCCCACCATCGAGATGTATCTTCCCGCTCGAGCCCGTGCGCTAGAGGCCGTGCGGGCGCGCAAATCACGGCGAATCATCGCGAGCGTCGCATCGTATAATCGTTCGCTGGCGCGAATCGCGGCTCGGCTAAAACGATCGACCTTGGCGACGGTCGGCGAGTCCATCCCCGGTACCATCGCTACCGTACCGAGCGCATGTGAGAGCGCGGCACCCGCTAAAGAAAACGCGTTTGCCGCTCTTACGAACGAGGTGATATCTCGGTCACTCGAAGCGGGAAGCGTCTTTCTCAATGATGCGATCGTCGATGCGATATCGTCCTGCTGAAGACTGAACGAGGCCCCGATAATATCGGCGATCTGACTAAAGCCGATCCGCGTGGCGAGCGGTATCGAGGAGGCCTTGTCGAGATGGGCGACGACGAGCATTGCGTGGCGCGGGTACATCAGCGCCCCCGGCAGATCGTTAAACGCAATGTCGGCCAAACTTTGTGTCGCCCGCGAATGTTCGAAATTAAAGCCGGACGTGTCGCCTACGTTTTGCACGAAATTCGCTATCGCATCGAGTGGCCGACTTACCGCCGAGAACGCTCGCCAGCCCATCGGCGCACGCCGGGCAATGGTCCACGATTTTTGCACGTCCGTCCAGGCGTGGAGCGAACGCAGCGATCGTCCGGCCGGCGTATCGAGAAATTTCGACATCGACGCAATATCCCGCTCGAGATTCGCACGAGCCGTCGAACGAGCCGCCCGATTGCCCGCAATGACCGCATCCCGATACGCCAGTGCTGCGAGGGCGAGCGGGCGCGAGCGCTCGAAAACGGAAATCGCGGCATTCTCGCGATGGGCGACATCGGCTGCGACCCCGTGATGGAGGTTGCGCGTGAACGAGAGCGTCCCGAAAATAACCAAGCCTACCCCGATGATAATCATCGAGATCGCGAGGACAACCGGCACCCGTCGTGCCCAACGCGTACGTTCGGCCATAGAACGAGCATACGACGGCGAGCGCCGAATAACTCCTTCTTCCAATAGGGGCGGCCCCACTTTTTCGAGCGGGGCCGCGCAGCGAGTCAAAATGGGGTGACTGACCGGGTTCGAACCGGCGACCTCCTGAGTCACAGTCAGGCGCTCTAACCAGCTGAGCTACAATCACCACGCATGCGCATCGAAACGCGCCCGGAGGGACTCGAACCCCCATCTTCGAGTTTAGAAGACTCGTGCCTTATCCTGTTAGACCACGGGCGCGCGAGCCCTTCGGCATGCAATCCATCTCGGGACGACAGGATTTGAACCTGCGACTTCTTGCTCCCAAAGCAAGCGCTCTACCAAGCTGAGCTACGTCCCGCCGGCTCCCCGCGGAGCATACCACAGAGAGGCAAG
>JABEUW010000107.1 GCA_013043945.1 Vulcanimicrobiota bacterium
CTGCTGATCGTGCTCTACATGATCTCGCAGTACGTGAGCTTGCGGTTCACGACGATGCCGGCGACCGATCCGCAGCAGGCGAACACCAACAAGATCATGCAGATCATCTCGCCGCTGATGATCGGCTTCTTCGGATTCCGCGCGCAGTGGCCGTCGGCGATGGTGCTCTACTGGCTTTCGTATAACGTGCTGACGATGGCGCAGCAATTTTATATGTTGCGGCAGTACCACGAACCGCTCGGTGCGATCGATAGCGACCGCGCGATTACCTCCGACGATAGCGTCGCCGCCGCAGTGCGCGAGATCGACGAACGCGTCGCGAAGAGCTCCAAGAAAAAAGGCGCGGCCGCAATGCCCGCGCTCAATAACGGCTCGGTTAAAAAGAAAGGCGCGAAGCCATAATGCTCTACGAAGACGATTACGAGTTTGAAGAACAGCCGGCGCACATTCGCGACCGCGCGATTCCCGGCAGTGGCGGCGGCGGCCGCGGCGGTGGGCGCCGGCCCTTTCGCGGCGGTGGGCGCCCGCGCTCGAATGGACCCTCGGGGAAGGCGCAGCCCGTTCCTGAAGATGCAAAACCGGCGCACGCACTGCTCACCGAGATGCTCGCGAAGATGGGCGTCGGTGCCGCGGATATTTCGTATATTCCGCGACAGGAGGGCGAGTATTTCGAAGTCAACGGCCCCGACCTCGCGATGTTAATCGGTCGTCACGGCAACACGCTCGAGGCGATCAATTTGGTCTTCAACAACATCATCAATGCGGGAAACCGCGGCAATCGTCGCTATTTCACGATCGACGCCGAGGGCTACCGCGCCCGTCGTGCCGAGCGTTTGAAAGAGATCGCGCTCGACGCCGTCGAGGAAGTCGTCCGTAGCGGCAAACCGAGCAAACTCGAACCGATGCTGCCCTCGGAGCGTAAGATCGTGCACATGACGATCTCCGAGGACGCGCGTATTCGCACCGAATCTGAAGGCGCGGAGCCCGAGCGCTGCGTCGTCGTTTTCCCGGCCTGATCTCTGCATAGCGCTTCGTTGGAGAAGCACGCTGCCATGAAGCGCTACGCAACGGCCCGGATCGAGCATCTCCAAATCGCGATTCCCGCCGGGGGCGAAGATGCGGCGCGTGTCTTTTACGGCACGCTGCTCGCATTGCGCGAGCTGCCCAAGCCGGCGGAGCTCGCCGCTCGCGGCGGGCTCTGGTTCCGCAGCGGTTCGATCGCGCTGCATCTCGGCATCGACCCCGATTTTCACCCCGCCGGAAAAGCGCACGTTGCATTTGCGTGCAGCGAGTACGCGAGCGTTCTCGCGCGCCTCGCCGCTGCGGGGGTTGCGGTTGCGAACGACGCGCTTCCCTTCGAGGGGCGGGCGCACTGCTACGTCGCCGATCCCTTCGGCAACCGCATCGAACTCATCGACGACGCGCCGAGCGCTGCGAGCGAGGAAGCGAATGCGGAGCCGACGATCGTTGCCGTGGCGACGCCGCCGGGGCAGGGAGCGATCTCCGTGGTGCGCGTGAGCGGCTCGCGCGCGCGATCGATCGCGGCGCGACTCACCGGCGCCTCAGCGCTCGCGCCGCGCCATGCAACGCGCGTCGCGCTCGTCGACGAAGCGGGGCGCGCGCTCGACGATGCGCTCGCACTCTCGTTTCCGGCGCCGCATTCGGCGACCGGCGAAGATGTCGTCGAGTTTCACCTGCACGGTGCACCGGTGCTCGCGCGCGAGGTCGTGCGCGCGGCGATCGCCTGCGGAGCGCGCCAAGCGGCTCCCGGCGAGTTTACGCGACGCGCGTTTCTCGCGGGCAAACTCGATCTCGACGGCGTCGGCGCGATCGCCGACCTCATCGCCGCAGAGAGCGCCTCGGCGGCACGCGCGGCGCTCGCAAATCTCGGCGGCGCTCTGCGCGCGCGGGTCGCGGAGATGCGCTCGAGGCTGCGCGAACCGCTCGAACGGCTCGCCGCATCGATCGATTTTCCCGATGAAGTCGAGGAGCCGGCGCGCGCGCCGCTCGCCGATACGGTTGGCGAACTCGAGGGCGAGCTCGCGCGGTTGCAACGCGACGGCGAGGTCGGCCGATTGCTGCGCGAGGGCGTGAGCCTGGCAATCGTCGGCCCACCGAACGCCGGGAAATCGTCGTTACTCAATACGTTGCTCGGTGAAGAGCGAGCGATCGTCTCGGATATTCCCGGCACGACGCGCGACAGTATCGAGGAGCGCTTCTTCATCGACGGCGTCGCCGTGCGGGCGATCGATACCGCCGGTATTCGCGCGCACGCCGATAAGCTCGAAGCGATGGGCATCGAACGCTCGCAGCGCGCCTTCGAGAGCGCGCGGATTTTGCTGCTGGTCCTCGATGCCTCGCTTCCGCTCTCGACGCAGGGCGAGGAGCTGCTCGCGCGTAGTGAAGGGCGCACGCGGATCGTCTTTTTCAACAAGGCCGATCTCGGCACGTCTGCGGTGCGGCCGGTATCGGGGCTCTCGATCTGCGGCAGCGTTCGCTGGCCGCAGACGTTGCGCGAGCTGCGAGCGGCGATCGCGCAGGCCGGCTGGGGAACGGAGCACCCGGATCTCGAGCGGGCGCATCTCGCGTTTGGCGAGCAGTTCGATGCCGTTGCGCGGGCGCTGGAGGCGCTCCGTTCGGCGCGCGCGGCGCTCGCCGCCGACGAAGCGCTCGATCTCGTTGGGAACGATCTGCGATTGGTCGATGCCGCGCTCGCCCATCTCTCGCCGGAAGCGGCGAGCGAGGAGATGCTCGCGGGCATCTTCGCACGCTTCTGTATCGGGAAGTAACGATGGAAGCGATGCATTCCGACGACGCGGGGGTTATCGTCGTCGGCGGAGGGCACGCCGGGGTCGAGGCGGCGCACGCCGCGGCAAAGATGGGCGTGCCGACGCTCTTGCTTACCGGCGACCCATCGCGCATCTGCACGTTGCCCTGCAATCCGTCGATCGGCGGGAGTGCGAAGGGGCAATTGGTGCGCGAGATCGACGCACTCGGCGGAGCGATGGGCGTGCTTGCCGATGCGTGCAGTCTGCACGCGCGCTTTCTCAACGAAAGCAAAGGCCCCGCGGTGCGCGCGCTGCGACAGCTCATGGATAAGCCGTCGTACAATCGCATGGCGCTGCGATTGTTGCAAACGTTGCCTGCGTTGCGTATCGAAGCGGCGATGGTCGAGGAGCTCATCGTTTCCGCGGGCGAAGTGCGCGGCGTTCGCTGCGCCGACGGACGCTCGTTTTACGCGCGTCGCGTCGTGTTGGCAACGGGTACGTTTTTAGGCGGGAAACTCTTTCGCGGTGAAGAGGTGCAGCCGGGCGGGCGGCACGCCGAAGCGCCGGCGATCGGGCTCTCGCACGCCTTGCGTGCACTCGGCTTTTCGATGCAACGCCTCAAGACGGGAACGCCGCCGCGCGTCGATCGCAGCAGCGTGGAGTACGGCGCGATGCGCGTGCAGGAACCGAGTGCGACGCCGTTGTTGTTTTCGCGACGGAGCGAAGCGCGTTTCGCCGGCGAGCAATTACCGTGTTATCTCATCGATACGAACGAACGGACGCACGCGTTGGTGCGCGAAAATCTCCATCGCTCGCCGCTCTACGGGCTCGATCTCATTCGCGGAATCGGTCCGCGTTATTGCCCCTCGATCGAAGACAAAGTCATCAAGTTCGCACACAATCCGACGCACCAACTCTTCATCGAGCCCGAGGGTTGGGATGAGCCGACGCTCTACGTCGGCGGCTTTTCAACCTCGCTTCCCGCCGACGTACAACTCGCGATGTTGCAGACGCTGCCGGGCATGGAGCGCTGCGAGATGCTGCGCGCGGGATATGCCGTCGAATATGATATGGTCGCGCCGACCGAGTTGGATGACACGCTGCAAACGCACCGCATCGCCGGGCTCTACCACTGCGGGCAACTCAACGGCACCTCGGGCTATGAGGAGGCCGCCGCGCAGGGGCTCGTCGCGGGTGCGAACGCCGCGCTCGCCGCGCGTGGGCGCGACCCGCTGCGCATCGCTCGTTCGGAGGGCTATATCGGGGTGCTCGTCGACGATCTGGTCGGCAAGGGCGTCGACGAGCCCTACCGGATGCTCACCTCGCGCGCCGAGCATCGGGTCTTGCTCCGGCACGATAACGCCGACCGGCGCCTCACGCCGCACGGACGCGATATTGGACTGGTCGACGACAGTCAATGGATGGTTTTTACAGAGGAGATTGCGCTTCTCGATCGTGCGGTGAGCGATGCGGAGCGCCTGCGCCTGCCCGTCCGCGAGATCGGCAGCGAGCGTTTTCAAGCGCCGCCGACGCTCGCGGAGGCATTGCGCCGTCCGCAGGTGCGAGTCGCGGAGCTGCGCCCCTGGCTTCCCGAGGAGCTCTCCGCCGATCTCGCCGAGCGGATCGAAATCGAAGTGAAGATCGAGGGATATGTGAAGCGCGAAGAGCAGGCAATCGTCCAGGCGGCTCGCCGCGAGCGACTCGTTATCCCCGCGGATTTCGCCTATGAGGGGATAAGCGCGCTCTCGAGCGAGGCACGAGAGAAGCTCGCACGGCAGCGGCCGCGCACGCTGGGGGCGGCGGGGCGGATCCCCGGTGTTGCACCGACGGACGTCGCGATTCTCTCGCTGCACCTGCAGCGCCCCGAGCATGGCTCAGCCGCGGTGACGAGATGAGCGAGCGCGAAGAACTCGACGGCCTGCTCGCCGCGGCCGGCGTCGCCGAAGCGTATCGGGAGCGTCTGAGTGCGTTCGGTGCCTCGTTGCTCGAGGCGAATCGGCGCTTCAATCTCACCGGCGCGAAGAGCCCGGCCGCGCTCGCGCCGCATATCCTCGACGCGCTGACGCTGCTGCCGGAGATCGAGGGGCGAACGCTCGACGTCGGCTCCGGCGGTGGTTTTCCGGGAATTCCACTGCTGCTCGCTGGGGCGACGGTCGATTTTCTGGAGTCGAACGCCAAAAAATGCGGCTTCCTCCGCGAGCAGATCGCCGCGTTTGGCCTTGAGGCCGAGGTCTATTGCGGGCGCGCCGAGGTACTCGGCCGGGATACGAACCTGCGCGAGCGGTACGACCGGGCGGTGGCACGCGCGCTCTCCTCGGCGACGACGGTCGCGGAGTATCTCATCCCGTTCCTACGCGTCGGCGGCGTCGCGCTGATGCCTCGGGGGCGCGCCGAGGAGGGCGAGGAGGCGGCGATCGCCGACGCCTCGCTCGTGCTTGGTGCCGAACCGCTCGAGGATATCCGCCTCGAGGGCGATCGCCGGATCGTGCGTCTGATCAAGCGAAAACCAACGTCGGATCGCTTCCCGCGCAGAACCGGGATCCCGACGAGCAAGCCTCTCTGTCGCTAGTGCCGCGCTTCGTGTCACGCCGAGTAGGCAGTTGTCACGCCGAGTAGGCTGCGAAGCAGCCGTATCGAGGCGCCACCCGGCCGCGCCATCACCGCTCGCGCTGCCCCCTCCTCGCTAGACGCTCGCGGCTCGGACAAGCAATGTCAGGGTCCTCGCCGCTCGCTTAAGCGCTCGTCGGGGCACCGCGCCGGCGCCGGCGCCGGCGCGGCCTCGGTACGGCGCGTGTTTCACGAGAAACGCTCCTCCCTCTGGCGCGCCACCCCCGAGTGTCACGCCGAGTAGGCTGCGAAGCAGCCGTATCGAGGCGCCACCCCTAGTGTCACGCCGAGTAGCCGCGAAGCGGCGTATCGAGGCGCCGCCCCCGAGTGTCACGCCGAGTAGGCTGCGAAGCAGCCGTATCAGGCGTGCGGCCCTCGCTGGGGGACCGCCCTCGATACGGCTGCTTCGCAGCCTACTCGGGCTGACAAGGTGGCGACTCGGGCTGACAAGGTGGCGACTCGGGCTGACAAGGTGGCGACTCGGGCTGACAAGGTGGCGACTCGGGCTGACAGCGGTCGTGCGATCGTGTTTCACGAGAAACAATCTGGCTCAAAGGTGCGCCGGGTCGCTCTGACAGAGTAGAATAAAAGCGATGCCGCTGCACCCAATCGACAGAATGCTCGTCGACGCGCTCCCACCCGGGACGCTTTTTTCTGTCGGCGGACGTGTCCGCGACGAGTTGCGCCTCGGGGATGCATCGGAGCCAAAAGATTTCGATTACGTTGTGACCGGCCTCTCGTTCGCGCAGATCAAGGAACGCCTGGCCTCTCTGGGACGTGTCGATCTGGTTGGCGAGAGTTTTGCGGTCCTGAAGCTGACGCTGCAGGGGCGGAGCGTCGATCTCGCTCCTCCTCGTCGCGAGCGCTCGACCGGGGTGGGGCACCGTGCCTTCGATATCGAGAGCGGGCCCGGGGTGAGCATCGAGGAGGACCTGGGGCGCCGAGATTTCCGCATGAACGCGATTGCGCGAGCGCTTCCCGGTGGCACGCTCGTCGATCCGTTCGCCGGCGAGGCCGATATCGCGGCGCGTCGGATCGATATTCTCTGGCCGGGTGCCTTCCGCGAGGATCCGCTGCGCATGTTGCGGGCCGCTCAATTTGCCGCACGCTTCGAGTTCTCGGTGAGCGAGGAGACCCGGAAAGCGATGCGCGAAGCCGCGCCGCTCACCGCATCGATCTCCGCTGAACGCGTGATGGAGGAGCTGAACAAGCTCCTCGCCCTCGCCGCGAAGCCTTCGTTAGGGTTCCGCCTCCTCGAAGAGAGCGGTGTCCTCGCTGTCCTTCTCCCCGAGGTGCTCGAGGGCCGCAACGTCGGGCAGAACGAGTGGCACGCCTACGATGTGCTCGACCACAATCTCGCGACGCTCGACGCCGCGCCGCAGGGCGACCTCGCCCTACGGCTCGCATCACTCCTCCACGACGTGGGGAAGCCGCGAACCAAAGATGGGCCGCACTTCTATCGCCACGAGCAGGTCGGTGGCGACCTCACCCGCGCGATCCTTCAACGATTCCGCTTCTCCGGTGAGGTGATCGACGAAGTCGAGGCGCTCGTGCGCAATCACATGTACGTCGCTGATCCCCAGCTCAGCGAGCCCGCTCTGCGGCGCTTCATCCGCCGCATCGGGGCCTCGCGGTTGGAGCGGCAGTTTTCGCTCCGAGCCGCGGATATCGTCGGCTCCGGGCTCCCCAAGCGCGACGGCTCGAACGAACGCTTCGAGGAGCGTGTCCGCAGCGAGCTCGCAAAAGAACCACCCCTCGGGGTCGGCGATTTGGCGATCGGTGGCCAAGAGGTTATCGCGGCGATGCGCGCTCGGGGGCTTGTCAACGATGCGTTTCGAGGTGATAAGAGAGTAGGGACGGCGCTCGCGTTGCTTCTCGAGAAGGTTACCGAGCGGCCCGAGCATAACGAGCGGGATTCGCTCCTCACACTGCTTGGGGAGTATCTCGCATCGCCGGAGCCCGAGAGCGACAGCGAATGTTTCACGTGAAACATTCAAGGAGAGCGTCCTGACTCGTATTATCGCGTTAGTCAACCAGAAAGGCGGCGTCGGCAAATCGACGACCGCCGTCAATCTCGGTGCCGCGCTCGCACTTGAAGGGCAGCGCGTGCTCGTTATCGATTGCGACCCGCAAGGCAATACCACCACGGGCTTCGGTATCGAAAAAAGCAAATTGCGCGCCGACACCTACAGCGTGCTGCTCGGCGATACGCGTATCGACGATGCGCTCGTTCCCACTGACATCGAACACCTCGAACTTCTTCCCGCTACGCTCAATCTCGCCGGTGCGGAGATCGAACTCGTCTCTGCGCTCTCGCGCGAAACGCGCTTGCGCGCCGCGCTCCAACCGGTCGCATCGCGCTACGATTACGTGCTCATCGATTGCCCGCCCTCATTGGGTTTGCTGACGATCAACGCGCTTACCGCGGCCGAGGAGATCGTAATTCCGGTGCAGGCCGAGTTCTACGCGCTCGAAGGATTGACGCAGTTAACCGCCGTCGTTCATAAAGTGCGCGAAGCGCTCAATCCGAGTCTGCACGTTAGCGGCGTACTCGTCACGATGTTCGACGGGCGCACGCGGTTAGCGAGCGAAGTGATCGACGAACTTGAGAAATATTGTCCCGAACAAATGTACAAAACGCAGATTCCGCGCAACATTCGACTGAGC
>JABEUW010000108.1 GCA_013043945.1 Vulcanimicrobiota bacterium
GCGGAGATCGCGCTCTGCGCGAGCAACCCGCTCTCGACCCAGGATGATGTCGCCGCAGCGCTCTGCGAGTACGGCATCCCCACCTATGCCATCAAAGGCGAAGATAACAGCACCTATTATTCGCACATCGAATCGGTGATCGCGACGAAACCGCAGATGTCGATGGATGACGGTTGCGATTTAGTGACGACGATCTACACCAAGCACAACCATCTCCTCAAAGAGATGATCGGCGGCTGCGAAGAGACGACGACCGGAGTGATTCGCCTCAAGGCGATGCAGAAGGACGGCGTGTTGCCGTACCCGGTGATCGCGGTCAATAACGCGCTGACCAAGCACATGTTCGACAATCGCTACGGCACCGGGCAGTCGACGCTCGACGGTATTATCCGCGCGACCAACGTGTTGCTCGCGGGGCGCACGCTCGTCGTCGTCGGCTACGGTTGGTGCGGGCGCGGCGTCGCTTCGCGCGCGGCCGGGATGGGCGCGCACGTCGTCGTTACCGAAGTCGATCCGCGCAAGGCGATCGAAGCGGTGATGGACGGCTATCGCGTGATGCCGATGTCCGAAGCGGCGAAAATCGGCGACGTCTTCGTGACGGTGACCGGCAACTACCACGTGATCGCCGAAGCGCACTTCAAATTGATGAAGGACGGCGCGATCGTCTGCAACTCGGGGCACTTCAACGACGAGCTCGATCTCGACGGGATCAAGAAGTTGAGCACATCGATGCACGTTCCGCGCACGTTCGTGGAGCAGTACGAAATGCACGACGGACGCAAGGTCTGCATTCTCGCCGACGGCCGATTGGTGAACCTCGCCGCGGGCGAAGGGCACCCGGCGGCGGTGATGGATATGTCGTTTGCCAATCAGGCGATGGCGGCGGGGCACCTTGCCAAGCATCACGCAGAGATGAAGAAGCAGGTCTACGACGTGCCGGTGGAGATCGACGAAGAGGTCGCGCTGTTGAAGCTCGCTTCGATGGGCGTCGAGATCGACACGCTCACGCCGGAACAGCAAAAATACATGGCTTCGTGGAGCGAGGGAACCTAAAAAATGGCCTATCGTAGATTATTTACGTCGGAGTCGGTGACCGAGGGGCACCCCGACAAAGTCGCCGACCAGATCTCCGATGCGGTGCTCGACGCGCTGCTGAAGGAAGATCCGCATTCGCGCGTTGCGGTGGAGACCTTCGCGATTACCGGGCAGATTCACATCGCGGGCGAAGTCTCGACGAAGACCTACGTCGATATTCCGCGCATCGTGCGCGAGACGATTAAAGAGATCGGCTACGACCGTTCGGCGGTCGGCTTCGATTACGAAACCTGCGGCGTCAGCGTTTCGATCGACGAGCAATCGCCCGACATCGCGATGGGCGTCGATAAATCGATGGAGGCGAAGGGCGGCGACAACGACCCGTTCGAACTCACCGGCGCCGGCGACCAGGGCATGATGTTCGGCTATGCCTGCCGCGAGACGGCGGAGCTGATGCCGCTGCCGATCGTGCTCGCGCACAATCTCACCCGGCACCTCGCCGCGATGCGCAAGAACGGAACGATTCCCTACCTGCGCCCCGACGGCAAATCGCAGGTGACGGTGGAGTACGACGGCAACACGCCGGTCGCCGTCGATGCGGTCGTTATCTCGACGCAGCACGATCCCGATATCGCACTCGACGTCATCCGCCGCGAGATCGCCGACAAGGTGATCGCGCACGTGATTCCGAGCAACTTGCGCAGCGATCGCACGCGCCTCTTCGTCAATCCGACCGGGCGCTTCGTGATCGGTGGGCCGAAGGGCGATGCCGGCTTAACCGGGCGGAAGATCATCGCCGATACCTACGGCGGCATGGCGCGCCACGGCGGCGGTGCTTTCTCGGGCAAAGACCCGACGAAGGTGGACCGTTCGGCGGCGTACGCAGCGCGTTGGGTCGCAAAGAATATCGTTGCTGCGGGGCTCGCCGAGCGTTGCGAACTGCAGGTCGCCTATGCGATCGGCGTTGCGCGCCCGATGAGCGTGCTCGTCGAGACCTTCGGCACCGCCGCGATCTCCGAGGAGCGCATCGCCAAGGCGGTCGGCGAGGTCTTCGACCTGCGTCCGGCGGCGATTATCCATTTCCTCGACCTCCTGCGCCCGATCTATCGCCAGACGGCAGCGTACGGGCACTTCGGACGCCCCGAGCTCGATCTCCCGTGGGAGCGTCTCGACCGCGTCGAAGCGCTTCGCACGGCGACCGGATTTACCGGCGAGGCACTGCGCGTGCCGAACTTTGCGCG
The DNA here is from genome assembly GCA_013043945.1 of Vulcanimicrobiota bacterium. GTDB lineage: Bacteria > Vulcanimicrobiota > Vulcanimicrobiia > Vulcanimicrobiales > Vulcanimicrobiaceae > JABEUX01. Next base: position 2,277 of record JABEUW010000108.1, read on the forward strand.
TTAACCAAGCGTTGTAAGGGTAGAAGTGAGGTAAGGAGGCTGATTATGAAAATCTTCAAAGCGCTACTCGGATTCGGACTCGCATTCGCGATGGTTGCCCCTGCACTGGCACAGCAGGCGTTCACACTCGATAACGGTGTGATCGTTTACGGGCGTATGCAGACCGCGATCAATACGGCGACGGCGAATCCCGGCGACGGATTCACGATGGCCGTGATTCCGCCGTTCCCGAACCAGGCCGGAGGCTTGGAAGGTGCGACGATCTACGGGCACGTTGCTGCAGTGACGCGCGCCGGGCGCGGGCGCAAGGCCGCGCTGAAGCTCGCCTTCGACCGGCTGCAACTCTCCGATGGCAGCGTCGCTTCGATTAGCGGTACGCTCAGCCAGGCGCAGCAGCAGAAGCAATCGCGTAACGGCGCGACCGTCGCGCTCTCGACGATTGGTGGTTTGATTCTCGGTAACATGATCGGCAAGACGATCTTCCATACCAATATCGGAGGACTCGCCGGCGCGGCCGGTGGCTTCCTCTACGGCTACAACAACAAGTCGAACTTCACCATCCCGACTGGATCGCAGGTGCAGATGCGCCTCGACCAGACGGTCACCATACGCCGGCAGTCGTCCGCCCCCGGCGGCCGCTAAACCAGCGAGTCTCGCTTTCGGCGCCCGGTTCCGACCAAAGCAGGGAGGAGGCGGGCGCCGCATCGCGTAGCCTAGGGTTCGCCGTTCCGGATTAGCTCAGTTGGTAGAGCAGCTGACTGTTAATCAGCGGGTCGCTGGTTCGAGTCCAGCATCCGGAGCCACTTAAA
>JABEUW010000109.1 GCA_013043945.1 Vulcanimicrobiota bacterium
GCCGGATGCAGACCCGGACGACCCTGACCTCTAGCGGCAGGGCAAGAGCGTTCGTGCGAAAACGCACGTACAAGTGCCCACAAGGGCAACCCAAAGAGTCTATCACCCTCCCGGAGCATCGGCAAGCGACCTGCGCCTCTCATGGGGGCATTTTCCCGCCTCACTGTGCCAACAGGGTGGCAGAGCGTGCCTCGCTTCGGGTAACAACCTCGACTCACGCGCGGTATATCGCGGCATGAACGACCTTGCGACCCGCACGCGCTGCCTGAGCGGTCTCGGCGACATCGCCGCCGAGATCCAGTGGAGCGGACGACCCGGGACGGGGGTTCGCTTCGAGCGCTCCGATTGGCTGAATATTCCCCTGAGCTTCCTCTGGCTCGCGTTCGCCGTTTTCTGGGAGCACGCGGCGATCAGTTCGGATGCCCCGATCCTTTTCCGTCTCTGGGGCGTCCCATTCGTTGCCCTCGGCCTCTTCATCACCGTAGGGCGTTTTTTCTGGGATGCCTACGTTCGGGAACATACGTGGTATGGGCTAACGGCGGATTCCGCAATCATCGTTCGGGACGGCCTGGGCGGGAAGGTGGCCAACATCTATCTACCGAGCGTTCAGAGCATCGCGCTTAGGCCTGAACCCGACGGAACCGGTACCATCGATTTTACCGACCCCAAAGCGGAGAAATCTTCTTTTAAGCTTTTCCAATCGTCGGCTTCGGACAAGCCCGCGGCATTCGTTGCGATTGCAAACGCGGCCGACGTCTTCGAACGGTGTAAGGCCGCTCAAAAAGCGCGATAACCTATCGCGACCATTGGATTCTCCACACATTTTGTAATGGGTTGTTGAAACGCGTTTCATAGAGCAACGTGCCGTTCCCGTCAAATAGTAATGGCGCTCCGTCGTGCCAGGTTTTGCCGCCGTCGAGCGACCACGTGTGATGAAAGCTTTCGTAGCCGTCGTTCCAATATCGCTCGTCGTCGACGATGTTTTGCCACAGATTCCACCACCAATCGTTCTCACGCTCGCCGATAAGCGCCATGCGCCCATGCCCCGCCACGACGCCGAAGGCGCACGCGCCGGTCGACAAGCGCCGCCCATTCGTACCGTACACCGCAATGCGCGATGGGAAAAAATCATACAATCCTGCGTACGGGCAGGAACGGTCGTACACGGTCACCGCAAAGCGATGGTTGTCGAGCCACGCGAACATCGTGTCGTTCGAGTTATCCATGACGTGACGAACGATAACCGGCGATGCACCAAGATGTGCTCGCAGGTACACATGCGCCGCATTCTCCGATGGCGCTTCGCAGAGCAGCCGCGTGCCATCGGGCGATAGAAGATCGCTCCCTGTTTCGCACCCGGCAATGGCCGGTGGAACGAAGGAACGCTGCGGGCGTTGCCGCGCAACGAGGTAACCGGAGGGGAAAGATCCGACGACGCGGCCCGCGCGATATTCTCTCCGTATCAATCTAGCGGTGCTCCCATGGTCAAATTCAAGGTAGAGGGTGCCCGGAATACGCGTTAGATCCGGTCGCGCTGCGCAGGCCGCGAGCAGAGCGAGGCCGGCGACAAGGCTTAAGCGCCGCATCGAAGCGGGGGGCGGCGGGCGTGCCAGGGCTGCGCCCGTTCGAGTTGCCCGGCGAGCGCGAAGAGGGTCGCCTCATCGTTGCGCCGCGCCGCGAACTGCACGCCGACCGGCAGCCCTTCGGCGCTCCAGTGCAGCGGCACCGACATCGCCGGCTGCCCGGTGAGGTTGAAGATCGGCGTCGAGGGGAGCCAATCGAACATGCGCCCGGCGATATCGCGCGCGGCTTTCCCGATGAGCGCCGGAGCTCGCAGGCGCGTCAGCAGCCCGACCTGCATCACCTCGAAGCGCGTGAGTGCGAGTTCGCCGATGAGGACCGGCGGCGCGGCGAGCGTCGGCGTCAGGACGAGATCGTAGCGTTCCAGAAAGGCATCGTAGGCGGCGGTGAGTTTTTGTTGGTCGACGACGGCGGTGGTGAGTTCGTCGAGCGCGATCGTGCGCGCAATCGCGAGCATCGCCGCGGCGATCGGCTCGATATCGTCGCCGCGCAAACGGTGCTGCGGCGTCGGATTTCCCGCGCCGAGTATCCAGCCGGTATTGCTCGCGAAGAGCAGCAACAATGCGTAGGACATTGCCGCGTAATCGATTCCCTGCGGCTCATCCTCGACGACGCTGTGCCCGAGCGAGGCGCAGAGCGCCGCCGCCGCGTCGAGCGCTTCGAGCGATTCCGCGGAGTAGCCGTGCCCGAGCAGCGGGCCGCGGATCACCGCGATGCGCAACGGTTTTGGATCGCGCGCGACTTCGGGGAGAAAGCGCGCGCCCTCGTCGGAGCGCAGCGCATCGAGCATCGCCGCGCTATCGCGCACGCTGCGCGAAATCGCGTGGTCGATATTGGCGTGCCCGATGACGCCGCCGACACCGGGGGTGCGCCCGCGGCTCGGTTTGAGCCCGAAGAGCCCGGTGCAACTCGCGGGGATGCGGATCGAACCGCCCATATCGTTGCCGTGCGCGATCGGCACAACGCCCGCGGCGCAGAGCGCGGCGCTGCCGCCGCTCGAA
>JABEUW010000110.1 GCA_013043945.1 Vulcanimicrobiota bacterium
CCCGAAAGAAGATCGCGAACGACGCGGCGTCACCGACGGGCTCTTACGGCTCTCCGTCGGTATCGAGGATTGCGACGATCTCATCGCCGACCTGCGCCAAGCAATCGAGCGCAGCGCGCGCCGCTAGTAGGGTCGCCCGACCGGGTAGGCGACGGCGCTCGCTCCTCCGAGATCGCGCTTTGCCTGACGCTCGCCAAGATTCCCGGCACGCGCCTCTTCAGATAGCACGACGCCGCGCACGCCATCGTACCAAATGTAAGCATACGTACGCATCTGTGATAGACCTTCACCGGAGTTGACCCTGACCCAATATGCCGGCATCCCATTGATCAGGGTCGCATGCTTGCGACGCGCGAATATACCGCCGGATGCGCCTCGTAGTTCGTTGATATAGGTGGTGTAGAAACCGTGCAGCGAGCCGTTAGAAAAACGCTCGAACGAAAGCGAAATGACGCGCGCCTTCCGCTTCCCGACGTCGATGCCCCAGATCGCGACCGGCGTCATGTGCGAAGCCGCTTGATAGGGTACGTTGCGCATGCCGATGAGCACGACGCCAGCCGGAGCGACGTAATGCATAGCGGGGTCGTTATAGGTCCGCTGATCGAGGGTGGCCGGTGGCGGCAAGGAGATCGCCGCACCCGCCGGTGCGAAAGAGATCGCGCAAAGCGCGAGCAGCGCGAGAACATACCTACGAAAGATCAACGGTCGAGTACCTCGAGAAGCGCGGTGAAAGCGCCGATATAGCGCTCCGTAGTGTTGCGGTGACCGCCAGGAAATTCCTCGCTGCGCACGCGAACGCCGCTCTCGCGAAGGCGATGCGCGAGGGTTCGAGCAGCGATATCGAGCCCATATTCGTCGCGACGCCCGGCATCGAGATAACAGAGCGAAAGCTGCGCGAGGAGCGCTCGCCTCTCGGCGTCGTACTCCGCCGGATCGAAGGCAAGCCAACGAGCGAAGCTCTCGTCGTCGATCTCTCCGGTGAGAAGATCGAAGGGGAAAGCCACATCGAGGGCGCGCTGCGAGCGAGGGGAGTAGGCCGCCGCGCATGCGAGAACAAAAAGCGCGGAGTAATCCTCATCGCGTCGCGAGGACGAACGTTGGAACTCTTCCAGAAATGCCGCCGGCTCGCCGCCGTAACGCTCGAACGCTCGTTGCGCCGCGGGAAAGAGCATCGGCATCGCCAAGCGAAAATACGAATCCCCGGCAATCGATGCAAGCGCAGAAAATCGTTCGGGGAAGTGCGCCGCCAGGTGAAGCGCTCCGAAGCCGCCCGAGGATTTCCCGACGATTCCGCGCGCGCTCGGGCGCTGAATACTCCGAAAGCGGCGATCGATCTCATCGACGATTTCCACCGCTACGTGCCGTGCGACATAGCCGTTCTGGATCGAATCGACGTATTGCGAACCGCCGAGGCGCGTCGCTCCGTCGACGAGGACCAGGATCGCCGGGGGCAACGACCCGGCGACCATCGCCGCATCGGCCTGCTGAACGAGGTTGCGCTCCCAGGGCCCTGCGGCGAGCATTTTGACGAGGTTCGAACCATGTCCGTGCAGGCAATAGATGCTCGCATAACGTTGCGAACCGTACGGATCGTATTCCGGGGGCAAGTAGACCCCGATAAAGCGCTCGACGGGATCGCCGAGCACGCCGCTTGCGAGCGCATCCGAACGGAGCGTGCAGATTTCGAGGCTCCCGCGTAGGTCGAGCAAATCGCTCCAGATTCGAAAGGACACCGAACCTCCTTTCGCGCGAGGTGCGCGGCTTCCTCACCCGAAGATGCGGGCATGCCATCGCTGCGCCGCGCGGCAACGCTCGCGCTCGCTATCGCTCTGCTGGGGGCGATCCACCCCGCGCCCGATCGCTGGAGCGAGCATCGGCGCGGCATCCATCATTTTTTGTATGCCGCCTCCTTCTTCTACGAGCGCATCCCGCGCGCGCAGTGGGGCGCCGACCTCAACGCCTATCGAGCGATGGGCATTAACACGATCGATCTCTATATTCCGTGGAATTTTCAGGAACCACGTGCCGGCTACTTCGATTTCACCGGGCGTAGCAACCCGCGCCGCGATATCCGAGGGCTCTTCGCACTCATCGCTGCCGATGGATTTCGCGTTATCCTTCGCCCCGGACCGATAATTCGCAATGAATGGCGCAACGGCGGCTATCCGGCGTGGCTGCTCGTTCGCAAAAGCTACGACATGCCGCTGCACGATATTCTCCAAGGGCGCTACCCGGCGACCGCGACGTTGCAGAACGCGCACGCAGACGATGCGGCGAGGGAATGGCTGGCAAATCAAACCCATCGCCGCGAGGTCCATCGTTGGTATCGAGCGGTTTTTGCGGCGATCGCTCCCTGGTCGAATATCGTCGAAGCGGTCGCTCTCGACGACGACGAAGGAGCGTATATCGATAATGACACCTGGCCGGCCCCACATTGGCACGCCTATATTCGTTGGCTCAAAGCCGCCGTGCGCAGGGAGATCGGTGCGAACGTTCCGCTCTTTATCAACACCTACCAGACGAAGGTGCCGGCGGCTAGCGGCGTCTGGGCCTGGGGCAATTGGTACCAGAGCGATGCCTACCGCATCGGTACGCACGATCTCGCGCAATTGATTTTTTCGACGGCGCTTTTGCAGACGCAGCCGCATCGCGCGGTGATGCAGAGCGAATTTCAAGCCGGTTGGCTGCAAGGGGCGAATGAGACCGCGCCGCGCCCGGCGGCACCGGAGAATACGACGATCGCCTTGCACCAACTCCTACAACTCGGCGCGCACGCAATCGTCAACTTTCCCGTCCAAGACACGATGAACCCCGCAGGGTGGGAGGCGCCGTGGGCAAACGCGCTCTACTCCTGGGACGCCGCCCTCGCTCTCGACGGTACGCATCAAGCGCGCTACGCGCCGACCGCGGAGTTTGGTGCCCTCGTGCACGCCGCGGGCGCACGCTGGCTCGCTCGCCTCCATCCCAATGCGAGCATCGCCATCGCGTGGCCGGTGAGCGCCTATCCCTCGCATGAGGTCGACAACGCCCGCGTCGCCACATTCGCCGCAGCGACGATTCGCGCGTTCATGCGATGCCGTGCGTTGGCCCTGACCTGTCGTGCCGTCGATCTGCGTTTCGCCGCGCCGCGGACGCTCGCACGCTATCGCGCGCTCGTTCTTCCGCGCATCGCCGATGAAACGCAGATGCTCCCGGTGGTCCGCGCGCGCCTCGATCGCTACCGCCGTCACGGCGCGATCGTTTCATCGCCGCAGGCGGCGCTCGCTCGTGGCATCGCACCGACCAACGGCGCTCTGAAAGATGCGACGTTGCTCGTGAGCCCGCACCTGCGCTCCGCACTCTTGGATCTCTTTAACCTCGCGAACACGCCGCGTGCGGTGGCGACGACGGCGATTCACCTGGGCTCCGCGCGCGTCGATATTCCGGCAACGACGCTCCCGCCCGGCGGCGCATGCGATTGGCGGCTCGATCGTGTTTCCGCGGCGAAAGCACGGATCGCGTGGATGCGCTGCACGCCACCGCTGCCGACGAGCGCACCGATGAACGCCGACGGCGATCTTCGCGAGTGGATAGCGTCGATACGCTCCGATGGAACGCCGACCTACGTACTGCGCAACGCGCGGCTGCGTTTGATCGTCAGCGCCGACGCCGGTGCACGTTCGTTCGTCCTCGAGGATCGTCGAGCGCATCGGAACCTGGCGACGAGCATCGGGCTTTTTCGCGACGACGTCGCGCGGCCGTTGGCTCCCTCGAAGCGCGACTATATCGCTGCATTCACGCATCCGTTTGAAGCGGGCACGTTCAACCGCCGATATCGCTGCTTCGACCGCAGCAGCCCGGCAGCACAGGTGCTGAGCTGTCGCTATTCCGCTCCCGATCTCGCGGCACGCCCGGTCACCTTTACGAAAACCTTTATTCTCGACCCAAAGCGCGCGCTGCTCCGCGTACTGCTCCACTGCACGACCGCGTGCGTTTCGATCGACGCCTTCGCTGCCGGTGGGCACGAACGCGTCCGCCACTTCGGCGGTCGGCTGCGCTCGATCGCGAGCCCAGCTGGGAGTCGACTCATCGAACTCCAGTACCACGGCCACGCCGAGATCGATATCACCCTTCCAGGAGCGCCGTAGCGCGGCGCGAATCATGCGCCCTGCCGATTCACGCGGGGAAGTGGCGGAATGGCAGACGCAGCCGCCTCAAAAGCGGCCGAGGCAACTCATGTGGGTTCGAGTCCCACCTTCCCCAC